>CAYRTD010000031.1:0-30003 GCA_964426915.1 uncultured Bacteroidaceae bacterium
ACCAATACCGATTTATCGGTATGACTTACCAGATAATGCAAAAACATTATCGACTAACTCCTATGAGCACCTTGATATCGGACATTATGGACAGACACTATTTAGTCCCCAGCAAATGAGTTTGCGTAAAAAAAAATAACTGGAGAAGTGGCACCTTTAAATAAAGAGTTACATGTAAGACAAACACAAAATAGTTTTTATGACTGAATACGACCACACAGCTAAGAAACAAAATATCCTTCCAGCCGGTATTTTTCTAGTTATTATTATTGTATTTTTAATCGTTGCAGATCTGTTGACTGGTAGTATAGGTCTAAGTATGAGTGATGTAAGTCAAAAATTATTTATTGAAAATGATAATAGTGTCGCATGGATTAGCCTTCATGAATTCAGAATACCACGGCTTATAACTGCTGTTATTTCGGGTATAGCCTTATCGGTTAGCGGCTTGCAGATGCAAACCGTATTTCGTAATCCCCTTGCCGGACCCTATGTATTGGGAATAAGCTCAGGTGCAGCCCTTGGGGTGGCTCTGCTTGTGCTTGGATTTCCGGGTTTGTTTAAATTTTCTGTAATTGCTTCTTCGAATAACCTGCTGATGGTAATTGCTGCCTGGATTGGTGCTGCGGCTATTTTGTTTCTTATTTTGATATTATCTTTCAGACTCCGTAATGTAATGACCATTTTAATCCTCGGAATTATGCTGGCCAGCGGAATCTCTGCCATAATAAACATACTACAGTATTTCAGCCAGGAATCGGCATTGAAATCATTCGTTATATGGACAATGGGCAGTCTTAGTGGTGTAACTTCCGAACAGATCCCTTATATGCTTCTGGGTTTTTTCCCGGGGATCATTCTCGCTTTTTTCATTATCAAACCCTCCAACGCAATGCTGCTCGGGGAGAATTATGCACGATCACTGGGTGCGCGAATAGTTAGCTACAGAATATTGGTTTTCACGTCTACTGCCTTGCTTACAGGAACCGTTACAGCCTTTTGCGGACCCATCGGATTTATTGGCATCGCTGTACCGCACTTAGCCCGGATGGTCACCAGGACTTCCCGTTTTGGAATTTTGTTTCTCTTTTCCATCCTTATCGGAACCGCGCTGATGTTATTAAGCGATATATTATCACAAATGCCGGGAAGTGAAATGATCCTTCCCCTGAATGCCATAACTTCCTTAATAGGAATTCCGGTTGTAATATGGATTGTTATCGGAAGAAAAAGTCTGTTCAGCTGATGAGAAAACAGGATATAAAAATAGAAATTCAAAATTGCCATTTCGGATATCATAAGAAAGGACAAAAGAATATCCTGCTTGAAGATATCAGCTTAATGGCCTTCCAGGGAGAACTTATCGCCCTGATAGGTAAAAATGGTTCGGGTAAAACCACATTCTTGAGAACACTTACCGGCTTACAGCAGCTATTGGAGGGAAAAATAAGTATTGAGCAAAAAAATGTTTCAGATTTTCATGCCAATGAATTAGCCCGTAAAGTTGGGTTTGTATCTACATTTATTCCCGATAATCCTGAAATGACCGTGGAGGAGCTTGTCAGGATAGGAAGATATCCCTATACAAATTTTTTCGGGGTACTTCGTCTTCATGATATCCACAAAGTAAAGGAAGCAATTGATATTTGCGGAATAAAGGATCTGCAAGGGAAAAAGATAAGCGAAATTAGTGACGGAGAGAGGCAAAGAACCATGCTGGCGAGAGTGTTTGCCCAGGATACGGATATTATTCTTCTTGATGAACCAACCTCATTTCTGGATATTCCAAATAAATTCGACATATTTAATTTACTTGGAAAACTGTCTAAGGAAGGAAAAATCATTATTTTTACCACACATGACCTGAATCTGGCCACAAGATATGCCGATAAAATATGGTTAATAAAAGGACGATCTGTTGCTGAAGGAGCTCCAGAGGACCTTTTCCTGGGAACCGAAATGAGAGAGCAGTTTGTATCGGATAAGCTTACCATAGATCCTGAGACCGGGGAGATCGGTCCGAAGTTTCATCCGGGAAAATCCCTTATTCTTCATGTCGGCAAAGACTGTGAATTGGCCGAAATATGGACAAAAAGAGCCTTTGCCCGCAGGGGAATTGTTGTTTTATGTGATGAAAATGAGGCAGTGAAAGATAGTGTCAGGGTATTTATTTCTAAAGAAAAGAATAAATATATTTGGAATCTTCAAAAGGAAAATCAAAATTTGTTTTTAACAAGTATATATTTACTCATTAATCAACTAGAAAATTCAATCAGCCATGAGCTCAATTAGAAAAGCAATAGCTTATTTCCTGAGTCTGCTTGTACTTGCTTTCTGTATCCTTGCCATACTGGGTATATGGGAAATAATTGAACTGGAAAACCTATTAAGCAGAATGTTCCAGTCTATGATGGTTATTTTAGCAGCCGCTGCGGTTATTGTGTTTATTTTTGCAATAATGTTGAGGGGGAGGGGTATTGGGGATGAGGAGGATTAGCATCTTTGAAAGGGATGACCTCTTTTTTTTTTACTTGTGGTTCTTTGAGTATTCTTACCAGAAGACCTGCATTAATATTGTTTTCGTAAGGTGACAATACCTGTTTCCGGATATTTATATCCTTCGCCGTAAATGCTGAATCCAATGTTTTTCTGATTTTTATCATTATTTCTGCCGGGGAGTTTGCTGTTTCGCATAATTCCTTCAGTTCATTTTCACCTGTGACCAAACGGTTGGCAATACAATGCCTTCCTGTAAATAACGATTCCAGAAGTTTGAGTTTTACTCCCGTATCCTGAAAGCTAAAAAGAATATTTGCCTGGGCATTACGTATCAGCTCCTTCATTTCCTGTTTACCGGGGGAAGCAATTATCCGGATATGTTCATGCTGACGTATTTTTTTTTCCAGTGTTCCATGGGGATCTTTACCAGCTATTATTACAGGATAATTGATTTTCCTGAAAACACTATCAATAAGATGATTTACCGCCTTAATATTTTCAGGAACACTGAGATTTCCATGATATAAAAGATAATCTCCCTTACCGGGAAGGATATCAACTTTGTCGTTTGAATGAAATGCACTTAGAAAAAAAACATTTTTAAATTTTATCCGGAAATAACGGAATTCTTTTTCTGAGATTGCAGCGATGTAATCTGCGTATTTTAATTGTCGTTCACTAAAATACAATTTCGCCGACTCCAAAAGAAAGAAAAACTTTTTACGGATATTCTTCTCAGACTTGAAAAGTTTAAAATAATAACGATGCTCTATGTTATGTGCTCTCAGTATTTTTAAGCGATCTCTCAGGCTTTTATGACTGAGATAATAGCTTGAGTGTATACCCTCGAAGAAAACCGGGTCGGAATCTTTTTGAAGATTATTTAAAAGTTCCCGGGATCTTCGGGAAAAGATAATGTAGGGTTTCAGGCTAAGCTGTGAGATAAGGCCGGTTTTGCGTGGATAATAATACACTCTTTCACAAAGCTTTTCCAGTCCGGGTGCTTCCTCCCGGTCGTATTTGAATGAGTGTAAAGAAATTTTAATACCGGCTTCTTTAAGTGCTTTTAATTTATAATATACATCTATTACTCCTCCATAATCCGGAGGATAAGGTGTATTAAAACTAATTATATGTATATGCTTATTCAAAATAAGAAAAAGTTATATCACTTGTCCATTGGAAATGTAGGGTAAGTGGTCATTATTATAAGCTGGTTTCGTGCTTTGGACCGGTTTTCAAACCTGTCGGGTATTCCAAACGCCCGAATGTGATAGTGCTATAAAATTAACCATTTTTTTTTATATCCGACATAACAAAATTATACTTTCTCCGTATATATATAAAGAGAAAACAAAAACTATTGTGGCACAGATTTTGAGTCATAATTAAAAGAGAGAAAATAGTTATAGTTTTCTTTTCATAGATAGTTTTAGGGTTAGTTAGTTAAAGTGTCGCCTGTGAAGGTGGCACTTTTTTTTGCACGCCCCCGGCAAAAACGGGGCAGGCCCGCCTGCCGTTGCGCTGGCCATCCTTAGGCGGGCAGGCTTGATCTCGAACATTATGTTCCGATAGCTATCGGAACAAACACTTGACTTAATTGACAGACTTTAATTAAGTGTATTATATTTGCACTTTGAAAATCTGATATTATGATCCTCATACAAGAAATAATACTGGAAGGTTTAAAAACCGCAATAAAAGAACTCTATAATACGGAAGCAAAACCCGGACAACTGCAAATCCAGAAGACCAGGAAGGAGTTTGAAGGCGATTACACCATTGTGGTATTTCCTCTTTTAAAGATCAGTAATAAATCCCCTGAAATTACTGCCACCGAATTAGGTGATTATTTATTACATTCGAAAAAAGAAATATCGGATTTCAATGTGATTAAAGGATTTCTCAACCTGAAAACGGGGGAAGCTTTGTGGATAGAAATTCTTAGGGATATCAGGAAGGCTGAAAAATTCGGTTTCCAGACGGTAAATGTGGAATTACCTGCGGTAATGGTGGAGTTTTCTTCACCCAACACGAATAAACCTCTTCATCTTGGACATATAAGAAATAATTTATTGGGCGATTCAGTTTCAAAGATCCTTCATGCAGCCGGCAGGGAGGTAAAAAGAGTGAATCTTGTTAATGACCGGGGCATACATATTTGCAAATCCATGTTAGCCTGGAAGAAATTCGGAAATGGTGAAACTCCTGAAATTGCCCATAAGAAAGGGGATCATCTCGTAGGGGATTATTATGTACGCTTCGATCAGGAATACAAAAGAGAGATTAATTCACTGATGGAGAAAGGTTACTCACGTGAAGAAGCTGAAGAAAAAAGTGAATTGATGGCAGAGGCACGTGATATGCTCAGAAAATGGGAACAAGGAGATAAGGAAACCTGGAATTTGTGGGGGAAAATGAATCACTGGGTATATGAAGGATTTGATGAAACATACAAACGTCTGGGAGTAAGATTCGATAAGATTTATTATGAGTCGGAAACATACAAGCTTGGAAGATCTCTTGTACTGCAGGGTCTTGAAAAGGATGTGCTGAAACAGAAGGAGGATGGTTCAATATGGGCCGATCTCCGGGATGAGGGTCTTGACGATAAGCTGCTGCTCAGGTCTGATGGCACCTCCGTTTATATGACTCAGGATCTGGGTACTGCCCATCAGCGGTTTACAGAATTTGATCTTGATAAGCACATATATGTGGTAGGCAACGAACAAAATTATCACTTTAAGGTTCTGGCTATCATATTGAAAAAACTTGGTTTTGAGTGGGCCGACAAGATCTATCATTTGTCTTATGGGATGGTAGAGCTTCCCGAAGGAAAGATGAAATCGCGTGAAGGTACCGTCGTTGATGCTGATGATCTAATGGATGAGATGGAGAAAACCGCCAGAGAGATGTCCGATGAACTCGGTAAGCTGGCTGAAATAAGCAATGAACAAAAGGATGATATTTTTCGTCAGGTCGGTATGGGAGCCTTGAAATATTTTATTCTCAAAGTAGATCCGAAAAAAAATATGACCTTCAATCCCTTGGAGTCTATCGACTTTAATGGAAATACCGGTCCCTTTATCCAGTATACCTTTGCCCGGATTCATTCGGTATTAAGAAAATCGGGCGAAATTATCCCCTCTATACCAGACAGCTACGCAGAGAGAATTTCTGATAAGGAATTATCTCTTATTAAGTACATCTATAATTTTCCGGAAGTTGTTCAGGATTCGGCTGCAGAATTAAATCCGGCTGTGATTGCGAATTTTTTGTATGAAGTAGCACGTGAGTTTAATCAGTTTTATCACGATCACCCAATCCTGAATGCTGAAGAAGACGATATAAGAGCTTTCAGGTTAAATCTCAGCTTTGCTGCAGGGACAGTTATTCAAAATGGAATGTACCTTCTGGGTATTGAGGTCCCCGAAAGAATGTAAGGAATAGAAAATACGGTAATTCTATGCTATCAGGAATAGATCTCTTTTTTTGCAGCCAGTAAAGTATTTTTCAGTAATGAAACAATGGTCATGGGACCAACTCCACCCGGGACCGGAGTTATAAAAGAACATTTCGGGGAAACTTCCTCAAAAATGACATCCCCTTTAAGCCTGAATCCCGATTTGGTTTCGGTTGAGGGAACCCGCGTGGTTCCTACATCGATAACTACGGCACCTTCTTTAACCATATCCCCGGAAATAAATCCGGGATTTCCCAGAGCTGCTATTAATATATCGGCCTGCCGGGTAATGGAGGGTAGATCGTGTGTACGGCTGTGACACATTGTAACAGTGCAGTTTCCGGGATCACTTTTCTGTCCAAGTAAAATGCTCATGGGTTTTCCGACAATGTTACTTCTTCCAACGACAACACAGTGCTTACCGGAGGTAGGGATATTATATCTTCGGATAAGTTCCATTATGCCCGACGGTGTTGCGGATATATAACCCGGGAGTCCTATAACCATTCTCCCGAGATTAACAGGATGAAATCCATCTACATCCTTTGAAGGATTAATACTTTCAATGATCTTATTTTCAGAGATGTGAGAGGGGAGGGGTAATTGTACGATGAATCCGTCTATTTCGGGATCTTCATTCAGTTCATAAATTTTATTGAGTAATTCTTCCTCAGTTACATCATCCTCATACCTTATCAAAGAGGATCCGAAACCAACCTGCTCGCAGGCCTTCACCTTATGATTGACATAGGTTTCGCTTCCGCCGTCATGACCAACCAACACTGCCGCAAGATGGGGTTGTTTCAGCCCACTTTTAAGCATTGATTTAACTTCTTCAGCAATTTCGTCTTTGATGATGGCTGCAGTCTTTTTTCCTTCGATAAGTTTCATGAAGATTTGTTTTATGATTTTTTAATATCCGGTGTCTTTGCTGTTATGTTTTTTTTAATATTAACGCATTCCTCCCATGGCGCCGCCTCCCATCATTCTGGCGAGATTTTTTCCCTTTCCTCCGCTCATCATTTTCATCATTTTCCGGGTATCGTCGAATTGTTTGATCAGGCGGTTTACTTCCTGAATTGATGTCCCACTGCCACTGGCAATCCTTTTCCTTCTGCTGCCGTTAAGTACTGCAGGATTTTCTCTTTCAAGCGGGGTCATGGAGCGTATTATTGCTTCTACTCCTTTAAAGGCATCATCGTCAATATCCATGTCTTTCATTGCCTTTCCAACACCCGGGATCATTCCGGCCAGGTCTTTGATGTTCCCCATTTTTTTTATTTGCTGGATCTGATTAATAAAATCATTGAAATTGAATTGATTTTTAGCAATTTTTTTCTGAAGATTCCTGGCTTCATCAACATCGAATTGTTCCTGGGCACGCTCAACAAGAGAGACAATATCCCCCATGCCAAGTATCCTGTCGGCCATTCGTTTAGGATGAAATACATCAATTGCATCCAGTTTTTCACCTGTTCCGACAAATTTAATGGGTTTATTTACCACCGATCGAATGGAAAGAGCAGCGCCACCCCGGGTATCACCGTCAAGTTTGGTAAGAACAACTCCGTCAAAATTAAGTCTTTCATTAAACTCACGGGCAGTGTTTACAGCATCCTGTCCCGTCATGGAATCTACAACGAACAGTGTTTCATGGGGATTGATATTCTTTTTAATAGATGCGATCTCATTCATCATAGTTTCATCAATCGCCAGACGACCCGCTGTATCAATGATGACGACATTATTCCCATTGGATTTCGCAAGTTTGATACCATGCTGAGCAATCTTTACCGGGTCCCTGGAATCCTCTTCCGTATAAACCGGAACTTCAATTTCCTCCCCGAGCACCTTTAATTGTTCTATAGCTGCAGGACGATATACATCACCGGCTATGAGCAACGGATTTTTTCCTTTCTTCAGTTTAAGATGGCGCGCCAGCTTACCGGAAAAAGTGGTCTTTCCTGATCCCTGAAGACCAGAAATAAGAATTATGGAAGGATTAGCACTCAGATCAATTTCTTCGGTATCACCACCCATGAGTTCTGCCAGCTCATCGTGAACAATTTTGACCATCATCTGACCGGGGCGCACTGCGGTAAGAACATCTTGTCCGAGGGCCTCATCTTTCACCTTATTGGCAAAGTTCTTTGCCGTTTTATAATTAACGTCAGCATCCAGAAGGGCCCTTCTAACATCTTTAAGGGTTTCTGCTATGTTTATTTCGGTAATTTTCCCCTGTCCTTTCAATATTTTAAAGGACTTTTCCAATCTGTCACTAAGATTTTCAAACATATTTTCTGTGTTTTAATAAAAACGGCTACAAAACTAATCAAAAATGAAGAATAATTAAAGCACTGTATCCGATTAAGCACTATGTTTAAAACAATCTTAAAAAATGTAAGATCTGAATTTTGTATATCGTATCATTTAAGCAATTTTATTTATCTTTAAGCTTTCAGAGGCGATAAAATTATGGGAAAATTTAACCTACAATATATTATTCTGATATTAACCCTTTTACTCTCTGGATGCAGGGATAAAACCAAGGTTACCAATATACAAAATCAGTGGTCGGGATTGAATCCTACCTCTATACCGCTTCCCATAAGAATAAAAGAACAACAAAAATCCAATCTTATCACCAATCCTTCTTTCGAACTGGGGAAACATTACACAGTTGATTCCACAAACTTGTCATTTAATTTACCCGGTTGGAGAAAGTTGGGCGACAATGTTGTATGGACCGATATTGAAAATAAGGATGTCTTTAATAGCGACGAGGCCTCAGGAGGAAATCATGCCATCAGAATCATCCGGAACAGTAGTGACGAAACAGAGAATATGGGTGAAGGGATTATGAGCGATTATATCCGGGTAATACCCGGGAATTATGTTTTAAGTTTTGATATTAAACTTGAACATATAAAATCTAATCTCAGCCGTATGGGAACCGGGATATTTGATGCTATAAATATCCGGGTTTATTGTTACGACAGGAATAAGGTTCAAATCAAAAATGTCTCTTATCATCCTTTGTATCATAAAAAGATAGATAATTCATTCAAGGGATTTGGTTTTTCCAACCATGATAAAATTGATCAATTCGGATGGGCTCGGGTATATGGCCGATCCGGAAATTTTCCTTTCCAGGAAGGCAATTTGCCTGAAGAGACCCGGTATGTGAAGATTTTTGCCGGTTTAAAAGGTGAAGGTAAAATGTGGATTGACAAGTTTGATTTTCATTATTCTGCATCGAACTTCACCCTTCTCGAAAAGCTGGAGCCTTATTTTGATACTACAATGGAAAAATCGAGGTATCTGATACCCGAACCGCGAACATCGGGTTATTATAAAGCGCTTAAACTTATTCATACTGATCAGGATGAGGTGCAGCGTTTGCCTCGTATGTTAATGCCTTTAAATGCCAGCAAGGAAATCCAGCAGATTATCCATGCATACAGTAAGGACTTACTTGATATCAATATGCCCGGTGGAGAGAATTTATCGGTTCTTACTGATTTAAATTCCCGTGATCTAGAAAGCCCGGCTCTTATATTCAGTATTGGAATAAATTCACTTTCGGATCAATTCACGGAGCAATTGCCTTTTGACGAAATCAGGAATTTGGAACAGGCGTATTTTTTTGAGCGACTGGATCAGTTTCCCAATGTGATTTTTATAGGATATAATGATACGGAAGGTTTGCAGCATGCTCTTCATACTCTTCAACAGTTATTTGAATTTGACGAAAATACCTACCATCATTACGATATTATTGATTATCCCGATTACAGAAACAGAGGGGTAATTATCCAGGCAGAAAATAATTCCCCCTCGCATGCAAAAATTGCCGAAGGAGTCCGGTTTCTCAATCAGCTGGGGATTAATACATGGATAGTAGAAGCTCCTCAGATGGAGCTTGGAAAGGATAATTTATTCCAGAGTTTAAAAAATTGGGAAAAGGTAAAATTTAAAAATGATCTTTTTCCTTATATCAGAAAAGGCATTTCTCTCGAAAGGCTTAATATACCTGATTTTCCAGTTGAGGATTGGAGCTTCGCTCTGGAAGAGATTTCAAAGCATGAAGACAATATATTTAATTCCTCAAGGGAGTTATATGACGGTTTAAAAAGGTTAAACTCTCTGGAAACGGATCTTCTGATATTTTCCGACCGCACACTTTGGGAAAGCATGAATTTTTCTCCGGCAGGAGCTGTGATCCTTAACAATGAGAATTTCAATAAATTTATGTTCTACCGGAACCTGTTTTCACGTACTTTCTCCCGTTATGACCTTAGTGAACTGCCTGAGAGTTACCTGATACCTTTTTATCAGGGAATCTCCCGCAAAGAAAATATTTATTATGACATTTACTCGGATGCCATTACCGATAGCACGGTGAACAAGTGGTTCACAACCGTATTATGGTCAGGAGCTGTGAAAAACGCCAGCCTTATTGACGCTACTGACCTTTACGGACTAAGAGGCACTCCCGAACTTTGCTTTCTGGATCACAGCCTTACATATCAAACTAGAAGCGGCTTTTTTAGCCATTATTACAGTCTCTATCCTGGTAAAGCTCTAACCGGCGTAATTTTCAATCCTTATGATACAAAAATTATTGGTATTGATCCTGAGGATTTTAACAGTGAAACTCTACTAAAAGTTAATGATTTCTCTGAGATGACCTGGATAAGACTCGCTACCGCTACTGATTACTTCTGGAATAGTTCTTTGTACGATCCGGCAATCTCACTCTGGAAAATATTAATCCATAGATACGGGAAAGAAGTTGCTACTGAAATCGTCTATTTTAATGATATCTATTACAAGTTGCTTTCTATAAGTTTAAATATGGAACTGAACGGTTACAATCAGAAACATGAAAAGCAGGCAGGGGAACTGATTATCCAGTTAAATTCCCACTGGGACAGGCTGAAATTTCTTCTGGAATCGGAAATTGATTTTTTAAATGATCTTTCGGATTTGAAAAACAGTATCATTTCACGTTTCTATCAGGCCCAGAAAAATAGTATGAAGCAGGAACTTCCACAATAATAATTAGTATAAAATGCCACCGGACTTAAAATTAAACAGAATCGACAGTACTTGTAAAAATATTTATAATTTTGCATCCGGAAGGAATAGAAAAAATAAGAAATCCGGATAAATAAAATAAGCAGGGTCAGGGCAACGTTATAGCTTTTTATGATTAAATGAATTAGGATTTTTAGCAAATGCAGGATGAAAGCAACTTTCAGGATATTCTTCAACGGTTTGAAGATATGCTGATCACCAATCAGTCATATTTTTTTGATGTTGAGGATTTTGAGGAAATTATTGATTATTACCTCGATATACGTGACTTTACACATGCAAGGGAAGCCTGTATAAAAGCGGAATCTCAGCATCCCGGTTCCTATGAAATAAAAATTAAGAAAGTACATCTCTATATTGAATCAGGAAAACCCGCTCTTGCCCTTGATGAGCTAAATTCATTCAGTGAGTTTGAAAGTGATGATTATGAATTCTATCTTTTAAAGGGCACTGCTCTTGCTCAACTGGGAAATTTCCGTCAGGCTGAAGAGGTCTTCGACAGTGTTCTTGAGGAGAATATGGATGACAGGGTGGATATTCTGATCAATATTTCTATTGCTTATGAAAATTCCCACCAGTATAAGTATGCTGTTAAATACCTTGAAAAGGCTCATAATGAGGATCCTGAAAATTTAAATGTCCTTTATGATCTGGGCTACTATTATGATAAAACAGGAAAGCATGAGAAGGCAATAAGCTTTTACAACAAATATATAGATCTGCACACATTCTCTGAAAATGTATGGTTTAATATGGGCGTGATCTATTACAAGCTCAATGATCATAAAAAAGCTGTAGATTGTTATGATTATGCAATAGCCATCAATCCTTCATATGGAGCTGCGTATTTCAATAAGGCGAATCTTTATGCCAATGAGAATAATTACATAAAGGCCATCCGTGTTTATAACGATTTTTTGGAACTTGAACCCGATAACCTGCCTGGATGGTGCCATCTGGGGGAATGCTTTGAAGAGACAGGAAATTATGAACGTTCACTCGAAATATATCAAAAAGTCATAGAGATAGACAACACCTACGCCGAAGGCTGGTTTGGAGCCGGAATATCACTTCTGAACCTGAAACGATATAAAGAGGCAGCCACATACATATTGAAGGCCATTGATTTTGAACGCGAAAATCCTGAATACTGGTTTACCCTTGGAGAAATCTATGACGAAATGAATATGGCTCCTGATGCTATAAAGTGTTATCGTTATGTTACTCGTCTGGACAAGGAAGACCGGGAGGCCTGGATACGCCTTGCCAAGCTGTATATTGACAGTTCACAGTTGGCAGATGCTCTTGTAGTGCTTCGGGAAGCTTATCAGCATAATTTCTCTTCACAGGACATAATATATTTACTTTCCGCAGTTTATTTCCGTCTGAAGGATGAATCTGCAGGGACACGGTTTTTCGAAAAAGCTCTTTCACTGGGAGAAGGTGGTGCAAGGCTTTTTTTTGAGGTGTATCCGGAAGGAAAATACAACGATAAAATTAAAACCTTACTTCATAAAGAATAGATAATAAGATGAATATAAATTTTCCATTCCTGCCTGAACGATCCCGAAAACCCAGAGAAACAGGTGTTACCATGATGATGGACAAGGGCTTAAGCAAGTCGGAAGCCACCTCATTCGCCGAAAGTAGCGCTGAATTTACTGATCTGGTTAAATTTGGCTTTGGAACTGCAGTTTTCGCCAAACAAATCCCTGAGAAAATCAGGATTTACAGAGATGCCGGCATCGAACCTTATTTTGGTGGGACACTTTTTGAAAGCTTTATTGTCAGAAAGAAATTCGACGAATACCGCAACTTTGTCTCAGATATGGATATTCATCTTGTTGAAGTTTCGGATGGATCAATGCGAATTGATCATGACGAAAAAATTAACTATATAAAAGAATTAAACAAGGACTTTAAAGTTCTTTCCGAGGTGGGATCGAAAGTGAAGGGCGTAGAAATCACTCATGAAGAATGGGTTAATATGATGAAAACTGAGCTGGATGCCGGGGCGTGGAAGGTAATTGCTGAAGCCCGAGAAAGCGGTACTATTGGGATTTATAATAGTGATGGATCCGCAAATACAGAACTTGTAGACGATATTGTTCAGAACCTAAATATTGAAAATGTTCTCTGGGAAGCTCCCAATAAGGCTCAACAGGTATGGTTTATAAATTTACTGGGAGCAGAAGTAAACCTGGGAAATATTGCCCCAAATGAAGTAGTATCTCTTGAAGCACTGAGACTGGGCCTAAGGGGAGATACATTCTTTAATTTCCTTCCGGAAGAATATCACGATAAAAAATTATGAGAAAATTTAAGGATTATACCGTTCTTGTTCTTAAAGGAATGGGAATGGGAGCTTCAGATGTGGTACCCGGGGTATCGGGTGGTACAATTGCATTTATTACAGGTATCTATGAAGAATTGATCAACTCAATTAAATCTATTAATTATGAAGCGATAAAGTTACTTTTTGCTCTGAAAATTATGGATTTCTGGAAAAAGATTAATGGTAATTTTCTTTTAGCTGTTTTTTCGGGAATACTGATCAGTATTTTCACACTCGCAAGCTTGCTGGAATATCTTTTAATTAATTACCCTGTCTTCATATGGTCCTTCTTTTTCGGTCTGGTTGTTGCATCAGCCATATACATCTTATCCGATATTCGTAATCCAAATTTAAGAATAGTACTTTCTTTTCTTGCAGGCTTTGGCCTCGCTTTCTGGATCACTACCGTTACACCGGCACAAACCAGTGAAGCCTACTGGTTTATTTTATTATCAGGTTCTCTTGCAATATGTGCCATGATATTACCGGGTATCTCAGGAAGTTTTATACTGCTTTTGCTGGGTAAATACCAGTTTATACTGAATGCAGTTACTGAACTGAAAATAGCGGTACTTGCTCTATTTACAGCAGGTGCGGTAGTGGGATTAATAGCATTTTCCAACGTTCTGGCCTGGCTGTTGAAAAAATTCAGATACGAAACCATTGCATTACTGGCAGGGTTTATGGGAGGTTCGCTCAATAAAATATGGCCGTGGAAGGAAACAACAGAGACATTTATTGACAGGCACGGAGTTGAACAACCGCTCATGCAAAAAAATATCTGGCCTGAACTTTCTCTTCATTCTGACCTCATTCCAGCTTTCATGATCGCAGGTTTTGGTTTCAGCCTTATATTTATAATTATAAGGATATCCAAAGGAAAAAAGGAAGCACTATGAAAACATACGGTCTGATAGGCTATCCTCTTGGCCATTCTTTTTCTGCCGGGTATTTCCGGGAAAAATTCCGGAAGGAGAATATCAGGGATTGTGAATACCGTAATTTTCCTTTAAAATCTGTGGAAGATGTTTTGGAGATAATCACTGATTATCCGAATCTGAAGGGACTTAATGTTACTATTCCCTATAAAAAACTGATAATTCCTTTTCTTGATGAAGTCTATGCTCCAGCAAAAGAAATTGGTGCGGTAAATACTGTAAAAATTGATTCTTTCCCTGGAAAGCCGGGTAGAATCCTTAAAGGATATAATACCGATGTTCATGGATTTTTAGTAAGTGTTCAGAAAGTTTTGAACCCTGATATTCAAAAGGCTCTTATCCTTGGCACCGGAGGGGCTTATGCAGCAGTGAAATATGCTCTGGAAAACATCGGGTTAACTGTGCAGGCCGTAAGCAGGAAGCCCTTGGCAGGGGATCTTAATTACCCTGACCTGAATGAAAAAATTCTTGCCCCTCATACGCTAATTGTCAATACTACACCGCTGGGAACTTATCCGGATGTTGATAAAGCCCCTGATATTCCTTATGATTTTTTAAATGATACTCATGTTTTATATGACCTGGTATATAATCCCGCAGAAACTCTGTTCATGAAAAAAGGAAAAAGACAGGGAGCTGCGGTAAAAAACGGATATGACATGCTTGTTGGACAGGCTGAGAAAGCCTGGGAAATATGGAATTTGTAAAAATGAACAAATAGGACATTTTCGACATGAAAGAATCCAAAGCTACCTGGAAGAATAATTACAGAGTACATTCATTTCTTTGTAACAATAAAGGATTGATAAGACTGTCTTCAATTGCAAAATTTCTTCAGGAGATTGCATGGGAGCATGCGGAAGATTGTGGAGCTGGTTATCAGTCTCTGCGGCCCGAAGGTCTTTTGTGGATACTATATGGACTCCGGATGGAGATTAATGAGTTTCCCGTTTGGAATGATAATCTTTCAATTGAAACATGGGGTAAGAAATATGAAAACCTTTTCGCTTACCGCGATTTCGAAATAAAAAAGAACGGTAATGACCAACCGGTGGTTAAAGCCACATCTTCCTGGCTGCTGGTTGATGCAAAAACGCACAGACCCAGACGTATTACCCGGGAATTACACAGGATACCTGCTCTCGACAGAGACGCACTCAGCCTGAAGCCCGGGTTGGTGAATGACTTTACCGGTTATGACGCCCGACAGGAGCTGAAGGTATTGTATTCCGATATTGATATTTATGATCATGTAAATAATACCAGTTATATTCAATACTGCATAAATTCTTCGCCTTCGCTACAATTAAATGCGGCCCGGATAAAATCTTTTGATATCAGATACGTACAGGAATCAAGACTCGATGAAAAACTGATAATAAAACAATCGGTTGATAAGTTTTCTTTTTATTTTCTTGGTGAAAATTCCGGAAATGATAAGGAGGTGTTCAGAGCAAAAGCTGAGATTAAAGATCAGGAATAGGAGAAGATCACAGGATAAAAGGTAAAAGATTCTCTTTCCCGGGATTTGTCAAACCAAAGGATTCCGGATATTCTATGTCACATAAATATAGACCTTTTGCCGGGGCAGATGCCGAGGCATTCTGATTGTTTAAAGAAAGAATGATCTCTCTGAACTCCTCAGGATTTATCTTCTCCTTACCAACATCCAGAAGGGTCCCTGTAAGAGCTCTTATCATATTACGCAAAAAACGGTCAGCCTGAATAGTGAATACCAGGAAACCGTTTTTTTCCTCCCAACCGGCCTTAAAGATTTTACAAATATTGGTTTTATTGTCGCTGTGTAATTTTGCGAAACTGGTAAAATCATTTGTTTTTTGGATCATCACTGTCGCGATCTCCATGGCCTCCATATTCAGCTTCCCATAATAAGGAAAACCTAAAGGATCTAGAAAGGCTTGTTTTTTTCGTGAAATAATATATTTATAGGTTCTGCTTATTGCATCGTATCTGGCATGTGATAAGGGAGATGCCTCCCGGATCCCCAAAACACTCAGGTCTTTGCTGAGATAAAGGTTTAGCTTTTCAAGCAGTGATGAAGACTTTGAAATATTTCCTGAATCAAAATGTGCCACAAAGTATGAGGCATGTACCCCTGCATCGGTCCTTCCAGCACCGGTAAGATGTATAGTTTCCCTTAAAATGGTTGAAAGGGATTCCTCAAGATACTGTTGAACAGAAATCGCATCAGGCTGAATTTGCCAGCCATGAAACCTGCTGCCTGAAAATGCAAGTTCTATGAAATAGCGTTTAGTCATGTTTTGAACACAAATGTAAAAAAAAATAAAGCTTATGATCATTCCTGAGTGTTGACATAAATTTTAAACCAGATTTATCAATCGATGATCGAGCTGAAATTCTTTAACATTTTTTAAGAAAATTGTCGATAAAACAGGCCTTTTGTAAGATTTTTTAATTTTGAAATACCATATTAATTTCTGATTTTTGTCCCTGCAAAAATAATACTACTATGAGTGAACAGGTTAATGTCAAAGAATTAAACGAAAAAATTAAACGTGAAAGTGAATTTGTTGACCTGATCAATATTGAATTGAAAAAGGTCATTGTAGGACAAAAACATCTGCTGGAGAGTCTTTTAATTGGTCTGTTGTCGGACGGACATATTCTGCTTGAAGGAGTTCCGGGACTGGCAAAAACACTCTCGATTAAAACTCTTGCAGATACCATAGATGCAAAATTCAGCAGGATCCAGTTTACACCGGATCTTCTGCCTGCCGACCTTATTGGTACAATGATATACAGTCAGAAGAAAGAAAGTTTCGAGGTAAAAAAAGGCCCTGTTTTTGCAAATTTTGTACTAGCCGATGAAATAAACCGTTCACCGGCTAAAGTTCAGAGTGCTTTGCTCGAAGCTATGCAGGAAAAACAGGTAACCATTGGTGAACACACCTTTCCTCTTGAAAGACCTTTTCTGGTGCTGGCAACACAAAACCCAATAGAGCAGGAAGGAACCTATCCGCTACCTGAAGCCCAGGTCGACAGGTTTATGCTTAAGGTAGTGATCGATTACCCCGACAAAGAAGAGGAAAGAAGCATTATGAGAGAAAATCTCGGAGAAGTTTTCCCCTCAGCATCAAAAATTCTTAGTACTGCCGATATAATAAAAGCCAGGGATATGGTGAAGAAAGTTTATATCGACGAGAAGATTGAAAATTACATTCTTGATCTGATTTTTGCTACAAGGAACCCTTCTGGTGCAGGACTCGCTTCTTTCGAAAATATGATTGAATACGGAGCTTCTCCCCGGGCAAGCATCAATCTTGCAAAAGCAGCTAAGGCCTTTGCCTTTATAAAAAGAAGAGGTTATGTTATTCCCGAGGATATTCGTGCCGTATGCTACGATGTTTTAAGGCACAGAATGGGACTTACTTATGAAGCTGAGGCAGAAAATATTACATCGGTAGATATTGTCAGAGAAATCATAAATAAGGTGGAGGTACCTTAAATTCCGATTTTTTATGAATAAAATGCTCTTTTCCATAGGATTTTTTTTGGTTTTATTTGCCGGAAGTGTTGAAGCTCAGCATTTCATAGGACTGAACAAGGAGGATACACGAATACTCGCGAGAAAATCGGGTTTTTATGAGGACAAAATGACGGTGAGTAAAAAATTTAATTATTTGAAATTTGTTAATTCACCCGGTACCAAAACCCTGATTGTTTTTTTTACCGATGAAGATATTTCCTCTCACACACGAACCGTATGCGACTATTCGGAGTTCGATTTTGTCCTGGATAATTATGATAAAACCTGTAAGAAAGTTTCAAAATATCTATGGGAATATGAAACCGGAAATGAGGTATTCGAAATAAGCCTGGAAGAAAAAGAGTGGTATTTTGTTGTCAGAACAAAAAAAAAAATAAAACAGGTGTTTTCAAATGGCTGATACGCAAACTTCGGAACTCTTAAAAAAGGTTCGGAAAATTGAAATAAAAACCCGGGGGCTTACCCGGCAGATATTTGCCGGAGAGTACCATAGCGCTTTCAAGGGGCGTGGTGTTACTTTCAGTGAAGTAAGGGAGTACCAGTACGGGGATGATACGCGGGATATAGACTGGAATGTAACAGCCAGGTTTAACAATCCCTATGTAAAGACTTACGAAGAGGAGAGAGAACTTACAGTAATGCTTCTCGTTGATGTGAGCGGTAGCCGGAATTTCGGGTCTGTAGCGGCACTGAAGAAAAATATTATTACGGAAGTTGCAGCTGTATTATCATTCTCTGCGATTTTTAATAACGATAAGATAGGGGTTATGTTTTTCAGCGACAGGGTAGAAAAATATATCCCTCCCAAAAAGGGACGGAAACATATACTGCATATTATAAGGGAGCTGATTGAATTTAAACCCGAAAGTCCCGGAACAGATCTTAATGAACCTCTGAAATATCTCACGAACATTATCAAGAAGAAGTGTACGGCCTTTGTTATTTCAGATTTTATCTGCCCGGAATTTGAAAGCTCCCTTAGAATTGCGGCCAAAAAACACGATCTGGCAGCACTGAAAGTCTATGACAACAGGGAACGTGAACTCAAAGATATTGGTCTGGTGAAATTCAGGGACCCCGAAAGTGGTAAAACTGTCTGGGTGGATACCGGCATCAAAAAGCTGCGGGAGGATTATACCAAAACCTGGGATGAAAGGGAGGAAAAACTGCAGACAATGTTTTCCAGATATGGAGTTGATTTTGCAAAACTTAACACTGCTGAGGATTATGTAAAACCCCTCATACTTTTATTTAAGAAAAGATAGGAAAAATGTACCGAAGGATTTGTATACTAGGTTTAATCGTCTCTTTACAGGTTTTTGCTGCTAATGCTCAGGAAATCAAAATAAGCAGTTTCCTGGAAAGAGATTCGGCTCTTATAGGAGAGCAGTTCGAGTATATCATAGAAATAAATTCTTCTGAATCTGTTCATTCTTTTGTGCCCCTTGACGATAATCTTTTTCCGCCTTCAATGGAAGTAATATCCGAAAAAACAGATTCAGTCATTACTGAATCATCCGGAAAATACAGGCAGCGCTATCTAATTACAAGTTTTGATTCAGGTACATATAAAATAAATACCATTCCGGTTCTGGTAAATCGTTTTACAGATCTGGATACCTTTTTTACAGAATCGCGGAATGTGGTGTTTCATATGCCGGAAGTAGATACATCTGCTGCAATTAAAGATATAAAGGAGCCCCTGAATACACCCTTCAGCTTAAAAGAATTATTGCCTTATGCTCCCTGGGCTGGGGGTGCAATAATCCTGGTTGCTATTGTACTACTCATTTATTTTTTATTTTTCCGGAAGAAAAAGGAAGCGGACCTGGCAGTCACTTCAATACCTGCACATGTTAAAGCAATAAAATCACTCAACAGGATAAGGGAGGAAAAGCTTTGGAAAGAGGGGGAAGTAAAGGAGTATT
Source organism: uncultured Bacteroidaceae bacterium (assembly GCA_964426915.1). Classification (GTDB taxonomy): domain Bacteria; phylum Bacteroidota; class Bacteroidia; order Bacteroidales; genus CAYRTD01. The sequence continues at coordinate 19,793 of CAYRTD010000031.1, forward strand.
ACAGTCAGCTTTCCGATACAATCAGGATTTATATAGAAGAACGTTTTCAGATACCGGCCATGGAATCTGTGACATGGGAGATTCTTGAGAATTTTAAAAAATATGCCTGGGATGATGAAAGTCTGATGGAGCTTCTTGAGAGTTTACTTCAGTTATCAGATCTGGTAAAATTCGCTAAAGAAGATCCCGCCCCTTCTGAGAATGAAACCCATCTGAATAACGCCTACATTTTTGTAGAAAAAACTAAAAATGATACTGAAATTTCTGTAGAAACTGAGGAGAAAGTTTAACTGCAATTGTTATGTGGAATTTTGAATTTGCAAATCCTGAATTTCTTTATGCACTGGTTGTCCTTCCGGTCATGATATTGTTTTATGTATTCAGGTATCGCCGTCAGAACCCGGATATACAGGTATCAGACATAAGTTCTTTCAAAAATACCCCCGTGCCTTTCAAACTGGTGTTGAAACACATTTTTTTCGGACTAAAGATGATCGGAGTCGGGTTGTTGATCATTGCAATGGCAAGACCTCAGTCTGTTGATTCATGGAGTGAAACAAAAACGGAGGGAATTGATATCTCTATCTGTCTTGATATTTCAACATCCATGAAAGCAATGGATTTCAATCCCAACCGGCTGGAAGCCTCAAAGGATGTTGCATCGGAATTTATAAACGGAAGGCCGGAAGACCGGTTCGCTGTGGTAGCATTTGCAGGTGAAAGTTTTACTGTATGTCCCTTGACTTCAGACCGGGCTGTTGCAGTTAAACAATTGAACGGACTTGAATTCGGGATGATAGAGGATGGCACTGCAATAGGAATGGGCCTTGCAACCAGTGTGAACCGGCTTAAAGACAGTGAGGCGGTATCCAAAGTCATTATTCTTCTCACTGACGGGGTAAATAACCAGGGGACCATAGGGCCCGCCACTGCAGCCGATATTGCTATGGAATACGGGATCCGGGTTTATACGATAGGTGTGGGTACACAGGGAATGGCCCAGTATCCGGTTCAAACTCAATTTGGAACCCGGATGGCCCAGGTTCAGGTTGAAATTGATGAAGAGGTGTTGAGGGAAATTGCCGATAAAACGGGAGGGAAGTATTTCAGGGCAACTGATAACAAAAAGCTTAGTTCGATCTATGATGAGATTGATCAACTGGAGAAAACTATTCTGGATACACAGGATTACTCAAATAGAGAAGAAGAATATTTCCCCTTTCTGCTGGCAGGTTTGTTACTTGTTTTTTTTGATTTACTTATGTCACTAACAATAGTAAAAACCTTACCCTGATTATGATTAGATTTACGAATGAAATAGTACTGTATGGTCTTTTTGTTATCCCTGTTCTTGTGCTCCTATTCATAGTGGGGCTTTACCGGAGAAAGAAAAAGCTTGATAACTTTATTTCTTCCGGACTGCAGACTGAACTGATGCCTCTGGCTTCAAAATCAAGATTAATTGTAAAATTTATAATTTCCGTACTTGCAACAACACTTTTCATAGTGGCGCTGGCAGGTCCGAGAATAGGGTCCAGATTGAAAGAAGTTGAAAAGAAAGGTAGAGAGATCATCATAGCCCTGGATGTATCCAATTCAATGCTTGCAGAAGATATCAAACCTAACAGACTGGAAAAGGCCAAAGAGTCTCTCAACCGTCTGCTGAACGAAATGGAAGGAGATAAAATAGGACTGATCGTTTTTGCAGGTGATGCCTACACCCAAATACCGGTTACCACCGATTACGGAGCAGCAAGGCTTTTTTTGAATTCGGTTTCAACAGAAATGGTTTCTAAACAGGGCACCTCCATTTCATCGGCCATTGAACTGGCCTCCCGGTCTTTCAGCCCTGAAACTGCTGGAGGAGAAACAGCCTCTGGTAAGTCAAGAGCCATTATAATTATAACGGATGGTGAATATCATGGCGATGACCCTATTGAGCAAGCGGAAAATGCTGCAGAAAATGGAATTGTTATACATACAATCGGACTGGGAGATCCTAAGGGTGTGCCGGTTCCTTTATATCCCGGAAGTCAGTCATTTCGAAGGGATGAAAAAGGAAACGTGGTGGTAAGTAAGCTTGACGAAAAAACATTAAAGCAGGTAGCAAGCATTACGAACGGATATTATGTTCGTGCCGGGAATAACTCATCAGGATTGTATCAGCTTATGCAAAGACTTGAGGAAATGGAAAGGCAGGAGTTTAAAACGAAAGTATTCGCTGAATATGTGGAACGTTTTCAGTATCTCCTTGGAGCAGGGCTTCTCTTATTAATCTTCGAATTTTTTATAATGAAAAAGAGGAGTGTCTGGCTGGCTAAATTAAGATTATTTGAAAAATAAAACTTTCGGAAAGGAGTTTTAAAGGATAAATAGAATTATGAAAACTATTTATATTATTGGTATATTTTTAGTGCAATTTTCCCTTCTTCATTCTCAAAATATGAGAAAGTTAAACAGGGAAGGGGTTGCTGCATATAAAGATAGTGCTTATACTGAGGCTGAACTGTATTTCAGAAAGGCCAGGGAGGCAGATTCCACTGCTCTTGCAAGTGCGTATAATATTGCAAATACTCTGTATAAACAAGAGAAATATGAAGAAGCCGGCAAATTATTTCAAGATCTGGCAGCGTCAACAGAGGAAAATACCTATCTGAGTATGATTCATCATAATCTTGGAAATTCCTATCTCCGGAATCAGAATTATGAAAAAAGCATTGAAGCCTACAAAAACGCGCTTCGGCTTTCTCCGGAAGATGATGAAACCCGTTATAACCTGGCATATGCCTTGAAAAAATTGCAACAACAGGAGCAGGAACAGGAAGATCAACAGAACCAACAAGATCAGCAAGATCAACAGGACCAACAGGAAAATAATAATGAGGAACAGGATCAGCAAGATCAACAGGACCAACAGGAAAACAATAATGAGGAACAGGATCAACAAGAGCAACAGGATCAGAAACAAGATCAGCAGGATGAGAATGACCGGCAACAGCAGAGCGATGCAATGAAATCATTGTCAAAAAAAGATATGGAAAGACTTTTACAGGCGATACAGCAGATGGAAAAAGAAGTACAGGAAAAGCTTGAAGAAGAAAAAGCAAAAGCTCCAAAGACAAAGACTGAAAAAGATTGGTAACATGAAATTTGGATTATATAAAATACACAGATTGTCTTTTATATTTCTGTTAATAGCAGGGGCACTTTTACCCATTGTTATACAGGCACAGGATCAGGAAATAAAAGCCAGTGCCCCGGGTATTGTATCTGTTGGTAAAGCTTTCAATTATACTCTGTCTGCAAAAGCCCAGGGGCAGGTTACGCTTGGGGATGTTAAAGGAATAAGGGTAATATCAGGTCCAAGACAAATGGTATCCTATCAGTCCTCAAATGTTAACGGACAACTAACCGCTACCATGCAGGTAAATTACAGTTATATGATGGTAGCTGAAAGTGAAGGTGAACATACAATACCCCCTGCCACACTCAAAGCAGATGGTAGAAACTTAAAATCCAACCCTGTTAAGATCAAAGCTGTTACCGGAGCTGCGCAGCCAAAAGCTTCGGGGGATCCCAATCAGACAGAGACACCATCTGAACCACCTGCGGTGATAATGAAACTGATCCCTTCTGATACAGATCTTTATGAGGGAGAGCAACTTGTTGTTTCCACGAAAATATATGTAAGGACAAGAATAGAACGACCTTCCCTGAAGGCTCCTTCCTATGAAGGTTTCTGGGTTGAGGCACTTGAACCTGATGCGACAGCCAGAAATGAAGTTGTAGAGGGAGTCAATTATAATTCACAAATCGTAAAACGGGATCTTCTGACAGCTCAGAGAAAAGGAAAACTCAGGATCGGGCAGGCCAGCCTTGATGTCACCATACTTAAGCGTGCACAGAGAAGAAGAAGCCGGTTCGATAATTTTTTTGATGATCCGTTTTTCAGCGATCCCTTTGAACGCTATGAAAAAGAAACAATAGTTGTAAAGTCTAACCCTTTGGATATTAATATAAAAGCTCTTCCTTCCATGGCTCCCGACGGATTTAACGGAGCAGTCGGTGATTTTTCAGTCAGCACCATGCTGAAGGAAGATAGTGTTCAGACAAATAATGCACTTTCTCTGGTTTTTGAAATACGGGGGAAGGGCAACCTGAATCTGATTGAAGCTCCCCGGCCCGACTTTCCACCCGATCTTGAGGTTTTCGATCCCAAGCGGACTGAAACTATCAGTCATAGTACCCGGGGAACTGAGGGAAGGCTAAGGTTCGAGTATGTGATTATTCCCAGACATAATGGAAATTACCGGATTTCACCACTGAAATATTCTTATTTCAATCCGGATAAGGAAGAATATATTTCCTATCAGTCTCCTGAGTTCAGGTTTATCGCCTACGGGGGAGAAGATGGTGGTGATGGTAGTGGGGGATTACAGTCGGGCTTTTTCAGGGAAGAAGTAAGAGATATTGAAAGGGATATACGTTTTATTAAACTTGATCCGGGAAAGCTGACTCCTGCTGCCTCTTTTCTGATCGTTAAAACATGGGTTTATATTTATATTTTCGGAGGACTTGCATTGCTTATTCTTGCAGTAGTGTTTTGGAGAAATAAGCTCAAACGAGAAGCGGATGTTTTTTATGTGCGAAATAAAAAAGCCCACAAAGTTGCGAAAACTCGTTTTCGCAATGCAAATAAATTATTAGAGGAAGATAACGACACATTTTTTGAAGAAATCCTGAAAGCCTTCTGGGGTTATCTTGGCGACAGAATGGCTATCAATACTGCTGATCTGTCAAAAGACCGCATATCTGCCGAATTGGAAAAAAGGGATATCGACAAATCTTTGCAGGAACAACTGTGGGAAATTGTGGAAGAATGCGAATATTCCCGTTATTCTCCGGAAAGTTCCGGAGGTAAGGAGCAGCTGTTTAAAAAAGCGGTTGAATGCATGCAGAAATTGGAACAAAATATTTAACATATGAGAAGTGTATTTATTACATTTATCTTTTTCTTTTTGCCTTTGAATTTTCTTTTAGCTGAGGAAGTTGATCCGGATTCTCTCTTTTTTGAGGCAAATGAATTATATCAGGAGGAGAAATACGAGGAAGCAATAGATACCTATCTTAAGGTTGAAGAAAGCGGATATGAATCTGCCGCTTTATATTATAATACCGCGAATGCTTTTTTCAGGTCAAATAAGCTTGGAAAGGCCAGGTTGTTTTATGAACGGGCCCTTTTACTCGACCCTTCCGATGAAGATATACGCACGAATCTTGATCATGTTGAAAGCCTGTTGACCGATCGTTTTGATATTGTTCCGGAATTGTTCTATAAACGATGGTATAATTCTCTTGTTCATTCTCTTAGTTCGAATATGTGGCTCATTATTTCACTGCTGTTTTTCGGACTTTTTTTAATTTCTGCTTCTGCATATATTTTTCTTTCTGCTACAGTAATAAGAAAGATCGGATTCTATGCAGGAATAATTTTATTTTTTTTAAGTCTTATCAGCTTTGTTTTTTCATCCAGACAATATTATCACCAAAAGAATCCCGGAACGGCAATTGTTATGGAAGGCTCCCTGGTGGTTAAATCCTCACCCAGGGAAAGCAGCAAGGATCTTTTTATACTTCATGAGGGAGCTAAAGTTTGGAAGGAAGGCGAAGTCGGCGAATGGACAGAGATCAGGGTTAGCGACGGCAGGCAGGGATGGGTTAGAGAAAGTGCCGTAGAAGAAGTTTAAGTATGAAAATGAATATGCACAAAATCAAAGCCACCGAAAAGGATTACAAAAAGGCCGAATCCTGGGATAGCTGGGAAAAAGAAGCATCTGTATTTCCCTGGAAATATCCTGCCAACGAAACCTGTCTGATAATAAAAGGCTCAGCTACCGTGAGCGATTTTGAGGGGAATGAACTTCATTTCAGTGAGGGTGATCTTGTTACATTTAAAAAAGGACTGGAATGTAATTGGAAAATCCACCAGGATATTGAAAAGAGATATATTTTGTTTTGAACCTTTTTATTCGCTATTTTTATCCATCAAATAAATCCTTCCCTAACCCGGATGATTTATAAAGAAGAGGGGAGAGAACAGGCTCACAGAACCTCTAGCAACCAGCCTGCCTGGCAAAGGTGCTAAAACCTGACCCTGAAAGGGAGTTATAAATTATTATTAATCTGGCAAATTCGATTTTTTTGCGGAATAGAGCCAAAGCTGCAGGTTTTTGCCACAAAATTCATCCTATGTCTAAAGGAAAAAGTATTCAGGAGATCAATGAAAAAATTTCAAGAGGCGAAGCTGTTGTGATAACTGCTGAAGAAGCTTCTGCTATGGGAAGGGAAAAAACTCCCGGCGAAATAGCAAAGAAGGTTGATGTTGTAACAACAGCAACTTTTGGTCCCATGTGTTCATCCGGGATGTTCGTTAATTTTGGACATACGAATCCTCCTATACGTATGGAAAGACTAAGTCTCAACAATGTTCCCGTTCATTCAGGGATTGCTGCTGTTGACGCCTATATTGGTGCAACTGAGGTCAATCCTTTTGATGAAAAATACGGGGGTGCTCATGTTATTGAGGACCTTATCTCCGGTAAGGATGTGAAATTAAAAGCTTCGGCAAAGGGAACGGATTGTTACCCCGAAACAGAGGTCGAAACCCTTATCAGCAAATCGGATCTTAATGAAATGTTTATGTTCAATCCGAGGAATGCATATCAGAATTATCCCTGTGCCGTGAATACCTCTGACAGGATCATTTATACCTACATGGGATCTCTCTTACCCAAATTGGGAAATGCCACCTTTTCCACCAGTGGTGAACTGAGTCCACTGCTGAACGATCCGGACCTGAGGACCATAGGAATAGGTACAAGGATTTTTCTTGGCGGAACCCAGGGATTTGTTGCCTGGAATGGCACCCAGTTTAAAACTTCCGGGCCCAGGAATGAATTTAATGTGCCGGAAACAAACTCAGCCACACTTGCAGTGATAGGAGATGCGAAAAAGATGAGTGCAGATTTTATTAAGGCAGCATATTTTGAAAAATATGGTGTCAGCATTTTCATAGGGATCGGGATTCCAATTCCTGTACTGGATGAAGATATTGCAAAAGCCGTTTCAATCAGAAATGAACAGATCACTGCTACCATTACCGATTACAGCAAGCCGGATCATCCTGCAATCGGAAAAGTTAATTATGCCGGGCTCTTTTCAGGGAAAATAATGCTGAACGGTAATTCTGTCCGGACAGCCCCAATGTCCAGCCTGGTAAAGGCAAGGATTATAGCGGATAAACTGAAGGAGCAAATTAACAGAGGGGAATTTTTACTTTCACTTCCGGTGCAGATGTTTCCTGAAAACACAAGCCTGAATTCGTTAAAAAGGAGGACGAAATAATGAAAAAACGATTGGTTTTAACTTTTCCTGTAAACCGGGTTGATGAACCTGTTACCTATAGGCTGATAAAAGATTATGATGTTTTAGTTAATATTTTAAATGCCGACATTACTTCAGGAAGAGAAGGGAAATTGCTTGTGGAGTTGAAATCCACCCGGGAAAACCTGCAAAGAGCTATTCAGTATATTGAGAGTATTAATGTTAAGTGGAGCCCGGTTAAAAAAAATATTGTCTTAAATGAAGAAGAATGTGTTCACTGCGGAAGTTGCACGGCTGTTTGTTTTGCTGAAGCTCTCACACTGGATCAGGAAAGCCGTGAGCTGATTTTTAAACCGCAGAAATGTATCGCCTGCGAATTATGCATTACAGCATGTCCCCTGCAATTATTTGAGCTTGATTTTGCATAATGTACAAATCCAGAACATACCGCAAAATAATGGAGGAGGGGCGATTTAAGTCTTTCATTGTAAAGGAAGAAGAATCTGATCTGTGGATAGGCCTGAATAATTATGACGATCTTGATACATTAAAAAAACAAAGCCTGACATTTCTCAGATCCCTTCGGCTGGAACTGAAGAATTATATCGGTTCATATCCTGAGTTTCTCAGCTCTCATGAACCTATACCTGTAACAGAGATAGATAGTGCGAATATCCGTGAAATGAAAAACGCAGCCATCACTGCATATACAGGTCCAATGGCTTCTGTCGCAGGACTTATAGCTGAGAAAACACTGCATTTTCTTGAAGAACTTTGCCCGGAAAGTGAAATCATAGTGGAAAATGGAGGAGATCTGTATTTAAAGCTAAAGAAGGAGGTGATTATTTCTCCCTTTGCAGGGAAAAATTCTCATTTTGCCCATCTCGGATTTGAAATATTTCCCGATCATGAATATCTGGCGGTATGTGCCTCATCCGGTATGTTTGGTCATTCATTTAGTTATGGGAAAGCCGATCTCGTAGTAGTATTTGCTGAAAAGGCCTGCCTTGCTGATGCATGGGCAACATCTATCGCCAATAAAATTATCATTACAAAAGATGTCAATAAAGCAACGAAGGAAATACCTTCAGGAGCTTATGCTATCCTTGGGGTGAAAGACGATAAAATGGCTTACAAAGGAAATTTTCCAATCGTAGAATTAGACGATTTTTATTAATTTTTTTCCTTGGAATGATGCCTGTTCTTCTTAAAGTGTTTCGCAAAATTTTCCAGATCCCGGTATTGTTCGTTTGTAAGGTGAGGTTTTAAATCATCATGATAATTGCCAATTAGCTCTCTGTATCCTTTATGCGTTACTCTTTTCATAGAATCAAATTTCTCAGAATAGCGTTCAATAATGGGATCAAGATCCTCAATTTGTCGGGGCTCGGGGTTAATAATGTTGTAAGTCCGGGTTTTAAATGATTCAGATGATGACATACTCCTGATATCACGGGTTCTTAATCTCGTTATCTGACTTGAGGCAATAAAGCCCAGAATAAACCCTGTAAGTATTGAAATAATTATGGTGAGTAATGCTCTGTTTTTCATGTCGAATTATTATTTACAGGAGAAAATTGAGAAATACCCATTATTTCTCCATTATAAGGTATGTGATAAAATTAGTATCATCGATCTTATCAGCTCCTATCAGTTTATCCGGACTCAATGAGCCGTGTAAAACGATCAATACGATTATCGTTATTGCGATTGCAGCAAAGGAGAAACCTGTAATCCGGGGTAAAAGCCTCGAAAGGCTGTTATAATAAATTTCTTCGGGATTGATTTCAAGGATATGTTCCAGGCGGTTACATGTTCTTCCGGAAAAGCCTTCCCTGAAAGAAAATTGCACATTCTCAAAAAAACCATCCGGCATATCCAGTTTCTTATGATCCGGTTCATTTGGTCCGAATGGTACCAGGGATGAATGGTAGTTAAAAAGTTTCTTTATCCATGCCATTTTAATACTGGTATTTATAATCTTTTAGTCTGTTTTTCAAAATTTCTGTTGCCCTGTGAAGCCTGGAAAGAACAGTTCCCTGAGGGATCTTTAAAATGCCGGCAGTTTCTTTTGTACTGTAACCCTCAATCATCCTGAGTATAATAACCAGTCTTTGACCCTTTTCCAGGTTTTGCAGTTCTTTTTTTAGTACTTCCTTCAGCTCAAAATCATCAGGTTGCTGTATGAACTTATTTTCATATGCACTAATATCCTCCGTGCTTTCGGTTCGCTGTCTTCTGAGTTTTCTTTTTTTTAATTCATTCAAAGATAAATTTATCGCTATTCGGGTCAGATAGGTTTTTGCGCTCGATTCTTCCCGGAATTTATGTATATTAAAAAAGAACTTAATAAAAACATCCTGGGCAACATTTTCAGCTTCCTGTGTATCCCCAAGCATTCCAATAACCACATTTGCAATTGATTTTTCATGAAGTTCCACAAAACGACGAAATGCTTGTAAATCCCCTCGTTTAATCTCATCAATCAATTTGTTTTCCTGGTTATTATTGCTCACTTTTCCTGAGTTCTCTAGAGTTTAGACAACCGAAAAGCAAAAAATATTCCATTGAGAGTAAATAAGAACCCTTTTTTGGTATTATGATATATTTTATCATAGCTTCATCCAGGTAACGGATCAAGAGCCAGAGCTTCAATGAGGATATAATTTAGCACCCGAAGATGGCTTTTGAGTGAGGCAATCCTTAGCCGCAAAAGACATGGCTTTGTTCTGGCTCGTCCAGGTTGGGTGAGATAGTACCATATTCAAAAAAAATTAATTAGTGTCTGTCCATAATGTCCGATATCTGCGTTATGCTCGCCGGAAAAA
>CAYRTD010000032.1:0-29673 GCA_964426915.1 uncultured Bacteroidaceae bacterium
CATATTTCGTATTAATTTTTTTTACTTTTGTAGCGTTAACCCTTATTTATTAATCTTAATAATTAAAAAAGATGAAAGCAAATTTAAAAACCGGAAGAGCATGTATTATCGCTCTGTTAATTTCTTCGGCAAGTATCTTTTCGATATCTGCCCAGGAAGAGACTGAATCTCCATTTAATGTAGGAGCAGATTTTGTAAGCCGTTATGTATGGAGAGGTCTTGATTTTGGGAATGCTCCTGCACTACAGCCTACTTTTGAATTCGCGGCAGGCAATTTCTCTATTGGGGCCTGGGGCAGCTATACTTTGAGCGCCAGTCCTTACCTGGAAGCAGATCTGTATGCCGGGTATGCATTTGATTTCGGATTGAGTGTACTTGTAACGGATTATTATTTCCCGGCAGCGGAATTTGGTGCTGTGACTGATAACTCGTATTTCGATGTTGATGCTCATACTTTTGAGCTGGGACTAAGTCAGGAAATTGGAGATTTCTACATTTCAGCTTTTTATTTTCTGAATGCAAATGATGATCTGTATTTTGAAACAGGTTATTCATTCACACATTTTTCTGTTTTTGCCGGTGCAGGGAATCAGAGTTATACCTCCGACGGTGAATTTATGGTCACGAATTTCGGGATCTCCACAGCCAAAGAGATAAAAATTTCCGACAGTTTTTCATTGCCTGTAAGTGGTGCCTTTATCATCAATCCTGAGTTGGAACAGGTGAATATCGTATTCGGTTTTTCACTATAAATATTTGGTTAGAAGGATTCCTAATAATTTAAAAAATATAGACATGAAAAAAATTGAAGCCATAATCAGAAAAACCAAATTTGAAGAAGTGAAGGAAGCACTTCACGACGCGGGTATTGATTTCTTTTCATTCTGGGAAGTCAGAGGTGTTGGCAAAGCCAGGGAAAGTCGCGTTTACAGAGGCATTCCTTATGACACTGGGACAATTGAAAGACTCCATCTTTCTATAATTGTAAGAGATATAAATCTTCAACCGACGATAGATACGCTGATGAAGTCTGCGAAAACAGGTGAAATAGGTGACGGAAAGATCTTTGTTTCTGATATAATTGAAAGCTACCGGATCAGAACAGAGGAAAAGGGAGATGAAGCTTTGTACATAAAAGAATAATCATTAAAAAAATCTCAGATCATGGAAATAAAATCTTTATATATAATTATAGCTGATGCTGTTAGCGGCCTGACCGTAACAACAGACACAATGTGGGTACTTCTTGCAGCTTTCCTGGTAATGTTTATGCAGCCGGGGTTTGCAATGGTGGAAGCCGGCTTCACCCGTTCCAAAAACACTGCAAATATTGTGATGAAGAACTTTGCCGATTTCTCTATCGGATCAATCGTTTTCTGGCTTTTGGGGTATACTCTTATGTACGGAGAAGATATAGGAGGGTTCATGGGGAAAATAGATCTCTTTTTCAGCAGTGATGAAATAAATGGCGTTCCTGACAAGGCAAGTCTGCTATTTCAGACTGTATTTGCAGCCACTGCGGCAACCATTGTTTCAGGAGCCATGGCAGAAAGAACCAAGTTTGGATCATATCTGATTTTTTCTCTGGTCATAACAGCCTTTATTTACCCAATTTCCGGCCACTGGATCTGGGGTGGCGGCTGGCTTTCCACTTTGGAAACGCCATTTCACGACTTCGCCGGATCAACAGCTGTTCACTCTGTGGGAGCATGGGTCGGACTTATGGGCGCATGGATGGTGGGTCCAAGAATTGGAAAATACAGTACTGATGGAAAACCCAAAGCTATCCCGGGTCACAATCTTGTTCTGGGTGCCTTAGGGGTATTTATCCTTTGGTTCGGATGGTTCGGTTTCAACCCCGGTTCACAGCTGGCAGCAGCAGGGGAAGATAATGCTTCTGCTATTGCACACATAGCCGTAACAACAAACCTTGCTGCAGCTGCCGGAGCATTAACAGCACTATTTATAACCTGGATGAAATACAAACGACCCGGATTAAGTATAACGCTTAACGGTGCGCTTGCCGGACTGGTGGGTATTACCGCGGGATGTGACATTGTGACACCAGGCGGTGCAATAGCCATCGGTGTAATTGCTGGTATTGTCCTGGTATTTGGTGTGAACTTTATTGACCGGGTGCTGAAAATTGACGACCCTGTTGGAGCCATTTCCGTACACGGACTAGCTGGAGCTACAGGAACGATCCTTGTGGGAATATTTGCCACCGATGGCGGATTACTTTACGGTGGAGGTCCTGCCCTGCTAGGAACCCAGGTACTTGGTGTTCTTGCTGTTGCCGGTTGGGCTATGGGAACGGGTCTTATCCTTTTCAGCATACTTAAATACACAGCCGGACTCAGGGTTTCACGAAGAATAGAAGAAGAAGGCCTTGATGTTTATGAACACGGAGAATCCAGCTACAATATGTAATCCTGAAAAATTACTCTCGGGTAACTATATTATCTGTAGCTTAATTTGCAAAAAGCCGCCTTTTAACAGAGGCGGCTTTTTTATATTGCATTTCGGTCAGGAGAAAATGAGAAATATAAATGAACTTTCTGTTCCGTTTTATAACAGTAAAAGCCATTTCTATTAAATGTGTTTACCCATGATATCTGTTTTATTCATCCCGTGCTGAACTATGGTGGTCATTTGGAGTATGTTAAAGAGTCTGGTTCATGGTATTCGAGATCAAGCCTGCCCGTCAAGGGATGGCCAGTGCTATTGCAGGCGGGCCTGCCCCGTTTTTGCCGGGCGCGCAATAATTTTAAACCGCAGTATACTAATGTATTCGAGGATTTAAAATTTTGTGCCTCCGCTAAAGCTTTACGCGAACGCGGTCACGAATACCACTTAAAATAAACATTGGATGAGTATATTGGACATTATGGACAGACTCTAAATAATTTGCTCAAGCTGACTCACACTCCTTTCAATCTCATCATTGCTAACTTCATGGTCTTCAAGTTCGCCTGCAAAATACCTGTCATATGCCGCAAGATCAATGATTCCGTGTCCTGAGTAATTAAAAAGTATGGTCTTTTCCTTACCTTCCTCTTTAGCTTTTTTCGCTTCCCTAATAACTGCGGCTATCGCATGTGAAGTCTCGGGAGCAGGAATTATCCCTTCTGTCCTTGCAAATATGAGTCCAGCTTCAAATGATTCAAGTTGTTTCACAGATTGTGCTTCTATAAGATTATCCTTAAGCAACTGACTCACAATACTTCCCGCACCATGATATCGTAACCCTCCTGCATGGATCTTTGCAGGAATAAAATTATGTCCGAGGGTAAACATAGGTAAAAGGGGGGTTAATCCGACTGTATCTCCAAAGTCATACTGAAATTTACCTCTGGTCAGTTTGGGACATGAAGCCGGTTCAACGGCTACGATCCTGGTATTTTTACCATCCCTGAAATTTTCACCAAGGAAAGGAAAGGAAATCCCTGCAAAATTAGATCCACCACCAAAACAACCTATTACGACATCAGGATAATTACCTGCCTTCTCCATTTGCTTTTGTGCTTCAAGTCCTATCACCGATTGATGAAGCAAAACATGATTCAGCACACTTCCTAGTGAGTAGTTGGTCCCAGGGTCTTTTGCTGCCATTTCAACAGCTTCTGAAATTGCAATTCCAAGACTACCGGGTGAATCGGGATTTTCAGATAGTATTTGCTTGCCTGAATCCGTAAGATCCGTTGGGGAAGGATAAACTGTTGCATTCCACACGTTCATCATCGATTTCCGGTACGGCTTCTGTTCATAAGAGATCTTTACCATGAATACCCTGAGTTCAATATCAAAGAAACTGGTAGCAAAAGCAAGTGCGCTACCCCATTGCCCTGCCCCGGTCTCCGTTGTTATTTTTTTTACCCCCTGCATATGGTTATAATATGCCTGAGGAACAGCAGTATTGGGTTTATGAGAACCAGCGGGACTTACACTTTCATTTTTATAGTAAATTTTTACCGGAGCATCGAGATATTTCTCCAGTCCGTATGCTCTGACAAGCGGAGTGGGTCGCCATATTTTATAAATGTCCCTGACTTCTTCCGGAATGTCAATATACCTTTCAGTGGAAACTTCCTGCTTGATAAGTTCCATTGGAAACAGAGCTGACAAATCCTCTGGTCCGATAGGCTTTTTTGTTCCGGGATGAAGCGGGGGAAGCGGCTTGTTGGGCATATCTGCCATAAGATTATACCACTGAGTCGGCATTTCTTTTTCATCCAGTAAAAACTTGACCGTTTTGTCCATTGTTCTTTTTTTAAAGGGTTTAACATACATTGAATAAATAGAGTCTGTCAATAAAGTCGGGTGTCTGGATCATAACCGAATCCGCCAAATGGCGGAGAGCTCAGCGAAGCTAATGTTCGAGATCAAGGCGCGCAACCGCGTGTCGGACATTATGGCCAGACACTAAATAGCAAAAAAAAGCAGGTCGTAACCAACCTGCTTTTGTATTCTGTATATAACAATTACACACGTTGCTTACGACCTTTCCCGGAAAAAGCGCCACAACCAACATGTATATGTTATTGTTGTATTCATGATTTTTCTCAAAAATAGTAATAAATTTAAAAAAGCCGGGCAAAATTGAAATTATTTATTCTGATTTGCTAAAAAGATGTCAATATGTTTTGCGGCTTCGCGTCCGGAATGAATAGCCCTGACCACAAGACTTGCTCCAAGAACCGAATCGCCCGCTGCAAATACTTTGGTCTTGCTGGTGGTATACCGATCGTTTATTCTAATGTTATTCCGGTCTGTATAATCCAGTCCCAGTTCATCAAGGAGCCCTTGATGCACAGGCTGAACAAAGCCCATGGCGAGAAGCACAAGATCTGCATTAATTAATTCTGTGGATCCTTCCACGATTTTCATCTCGGGTGGTGAAAAGCCATTGGTTTTCCATTCCACTGAATTTAATTCTATCTGACTAACTCTCCTTTGCTTACCAATGAAACGGGAAGTGGCAAGGCTCCATCTTCTTTCAGCCCCTTCTTCATGAGATGAGGAAGTTTTCAGCGTTTTTCCATAATATGGCCAGGGATTATCACCATCTCTTTTCTCTGAGGGTCGGGGAAGGATTTCAATCTGAGTTACTGTCTTCGCTCCCTGCCTGATAGAGGTTCCCACACAATCCGAACCCGTATCCCCGCCCCCGATAACAATAACGTCACGACCTTTTGCATTGATGAGAGCATCGTATGGAATGTCGATTCCCCGGTTAATCTTATTTTGCTGAGTCAGAAACTCCATTGCAAAGTGTATACCGTCAAGATCCCTTCCTTGGACAGGCAGATCCCTGGGCTTCATTGCGCCAACGGCGAGACAAACTGCATCAAATTCCTTAAGTAGTTCTTTACCGGAAATATCCTTTCCAACTTCTGTATTTGTTCTCACAAGAAGACCTTCTTCCATCATTAGATTTACCCTTCTGTCTACAAATACCTTGTTCAGTTTAAAATCCGGAATACCATAGCGCAGCAGGCCACCGATAGCATCATCTCTTTCAAATATAGTTACTGTATGGCCGGCTTTATTTAATTGATCGGCACATGCCATTCCTGCGGGTCCTGATCCGATTACCGCAACTTTTTTGCCGGTTCGTATTTCAGGAGGTCTGGGCACTATATAGCCTTCCGCAAATGCATGTTCCACAATTGCGGCTTCATTTTCACGAATAGTTACCGGTTCCTCGTCAATATTCAGCACACAGGAATGCTCGCAGGGAGCAGGGCAAATCCTGCCGGTAAATTCCGGAAAATTATTGGTGGAATGAAGCAGTTCTATTGCTTTTTTCCATTCTCCTTTATACAGCATATCATTCCACTCGGGAATGAGGTTGTCAACCGGACATCCCCAGTGACAAAAGGGAATCCCACAATCCATACACCTTGCTGCCTGAAGTTTCCTGTCTTCAGAATTCAAGGTCTGCTCTACCTCTCCAAAGTCCGAAATTCTCTCACTTACAGGACGATTACCTGCTATTTTTCTCTCTATCTTAATAAATCCTCTTGGATCTGCCATAATATTCAATTCTTAATTTAACAATGCATTTTATATAAATCCGGGCGCACTATTATTGGGGAAATTCGATTAACCTGACGGTTGATAAGAGATTTTTACTTCGAAGAATCCATATTTTAATTACTGATCTAAGTATTTCATCAATTCACCTGATTGTGTTCAACATCTTTCTCCACCATTTCGATCTTTTCCTTAAGCTTAGCTATCTTTTCCTCTTCAAGCACCTTTTTGTATTCATAAGGTATGATCTTAATAAACCGGTCTATATAATTTTCCCAGTCATCCAAAATTCTATTTGCAAGAGGACTGCCGGTAAATTCATAATGACGGTTTATTAAGGACCTGAGTTCTCTCATATCACCTCTGTCTTCAACCAGCGATAATTCCACCATTCCCATATTGCAGTAATAATCAAAATTCCCTTCAACATTCAGGACATATGCAATACCTCCGCTCATGCCGGCAGCAAAATTCCTACCAGTCTTCCCGAGTACCACTGTCCGCCCGCCGGTCATATACTCACAACAATGATCTCCTACTCCTTCCACAACGGCAATTGCGCCGGAATTCCTAACACAGAACCGTTCACCGGCCACCCCATTAATAAAAATCTCTCCTCTGGTAGCACCGTAAAGAACTGTATTTCCTATAATTATATTTTCTTCAGGCTTGAATTTCGAAGCTTTCTCAGGCACAACGACAATCCTCCCACCAGAAAGACCTTTTCCCAGATAGTCATTTGCATCTCCCTGTAGTCTGAATTCTACTCCACTGGCAAGAAATGCCCCGAAACTCTGCCCGGCTGATCCTGTAAAAACACTTCTTATTGTACCCTCAGGCAGACCTTCTGCTCCGTATTTCTCCGAGATTCTGCCAGATAGCATGGCACCTGTGGTGCGATCTGTGTTTTTTATGACAGTATTGATAGTTACTTTTTCACCTGATTGCAAAGCGGCTTCTGACTTTTCAATTAAGGTTCTGTCAAGTACATTTTCTATTTTATGATCCTGGGGCTGTGTATTTCTGACAGGGAATCTCGACGCCTCCTCTGGTACATAAAGAATAGATGAAAAATCCAGATTTTTTGTTTTCCAGTGATCTATATCTGTCCTCCTCTCGATCAGATCGGCACGACCTATCATATCTTCAAACTTTTTAAACCCGGCTTCCGCCATCACTTCTCTGACTTCTTCAGCTATGAAAGTAAAAAAATTGATCAGATAATCTACCTTGCCTTTAAATCTCTTACGAAGATCCGGGTCCTGAGTAGCGACCCCTACAGGACAGGTATTTAAGTGACATTTCCGCATCATTATACAGCCGAGTGAAATCAGTGCTGAAGTAGAAAAACCAAATTCTTCTGCTCCCAGCAATGCTGCATGCACCACATCCATACCGGTTTTCAGTTGTCCGTCGGCCTGAAGAACAACATTCTTCCTCAGGTTATTCATAACAAGTGTCTGTTGGGTTTCTGAAAGACCCAGTTCGAGTGGCAAACCTGCATGTTTAATAGAAGAGGAAGGACTTGCTCCGGTTCCGCCTTCCATGCCTGAAATAGTGATCAAATCAGCTTTGGCTTTTGCAACTCCTGCTGCAACGGTGCCCACTCCGGTTTCCGAGACCAGCTTTACACTGACCTTTGCCCGGGGATTGGCATTTTTTAGATCAAAGATTAACTGAGCCAAATCTTCAATAGAGTAAATATCGTGATGAGGAGGCGGGGAAATAAGTGTAATTCCCGGAATGGAGTAACGTGTTCTTGCAATTACCTTGTCAACCTTATGACCAGGCAACTGTCCGCCTTCACCTGGCTTTGCACCCTGGGCGACCTTAATCTGCAATTCGTCGGCATTTACCAGATAATGTCCTGTTACCCCAAACCTACCTGAAGCAACTTGTTTAATTGCACTTCTTGCACTGCTCCCATCCTCTCGCGGCAGGAATCTTTCAGGATCTTCCCCACCCTCACCGGTATTACTTCTCCCACCGAGTTTATTCATGGCTACAGCAAGTGCTTCATGTGCCTCCCGGCTTATTGAACCATAAGACATTGCTCCGGTAACGAATCTTTTTGTTATGTTTTCAACAGGCTCTACTTCATCTATACTAATAGGATTGGATTTTACATTAAAGAATCCGCGTATAAAACCGGGAGCCGCATTCTGTTGCTGAACGATCTGGCTGTATTCCTTATACTTCTGATAATTACCAGATTTTACGGCCCATTGCAGCAGAGCTATGGTATCGGGATTCCAGGCATGATGTTCACCATATTTCCTATATGAATAAACACCGGAAAAAAGTCTGTTATCTTCGCTTTTACCTGAAAAAGCATCATTATGGGGCTCAAGTGCTTCCCTTGCAATTTCCTCCAGACCAATTCCCTCTATCCTGGTAATGGTGCCGGTAAAATACTTTTTAACAACATCCTTTCTTATCCCTACAGCTTCAAATATCTGAGCAGCACGGTAGCTCCGGAGAGTAGAGATACCCATTTTTGAGAGTATCTTTAGTAAGCCTTTATTAACTGCTTTGATATAGTTTTGCTCGGCTTTCTGATAATCCTGCTGAATTAATTTTTCCTTTACCAGCCTTTCAACTACAGAAAAAGCCAGATAGGGGTTAATAATAGATGCTCCATAGCCAAAAAGCAGTGCAAAATGATGTACTTCACGGGCTTCGGCGGTCTCAATCACAATATCTACCTGCATTCTTTTCCTTTTCTCAATAAGGTGATGATGAACAGCAGATACAGCTAAAAGACTCGGGATCGCAGCTTTATCCTTATTTATATCTCTGTCTGTAAGGATAATGTAATTTTTTCCATTATCTACAGCTTCTTCAGCTTTTTTACATAAATCAATTACTGCTTCCTCCAGACCCGATTCCCCTTTGTGAACATCGAATAATATCGGGAGAACAGTATTAGAAAATCCTTTGTATGTGAGATTTTGAACAATTTTAAAGGTTGTATTACTGATCACAGGGCTCTTAAACTTCACCATTTTCACGTGATCAGACATTTCATCCAGAAGGTTATCCTGAACAGAACCAATATATCCGGTAAGACTCATAACGAGCTCCTCTCGGATGGGATCAATTGCCGGATTGGTTACCTGGGCAAAAAGCTGCTTGAAATAATTAAACAATCTTTGCGGTTTGCGCGATAAAACAGCAAGAGGCGTGTCATTCCCCATGGAAGCCAGAGGCTCCTGCCCTATCTCAGCCATTGGTTTAATAAGCGACTCAATATCCTCCCGGGTATAGTTGAATGCCCTGAGAAAGAGTTCATATTTTTCATTCAGGTCGGGTTTGAGGATCTGCCCGCTTTCAATTTCATCGAGCGTTACCATGTTCTTCTCAATCCATTCCGCATATGGATTTTGAGCGGCAAGTTTTTCTTTCAACTCAGAATCGTTATATAACCTGCCCTCTTTTGTATCAATAAGAATCATCTTACCTGGCCTGAGACGACCCTTTTCCCTGATTTCGGATGGATCGAATGTCTGCACACCAACTTCGGAACCCATCACAATAAGATCGTTTTCTGTAATCACATAGCGTGAGGGCCTTAATCCGTTCCTGTCGAGGGTCCCACCTATATACCTGCCATCGGTTACTATAAGTGAGGCAGGGCCATCCCATGGCTCCATAAGGGTGGAATAATATTCGTAAAAAGCCCTTAATTTAGGTGGAATGGGGTTTTTCGTATTCCATGATTCAGGAATGAGCATGGAAAGAGCATGCGGAAGGGATTTTCCACTCATAAATAGAAATTCAAGAGCATTGTCGAGGGAGGCAGAATCACTTTTATCGGGTTCAATTATCGGATAGATCTCATTCAGGTCCCCGAGTAATTCAGATTCCAGAACTGTTTCCCTTGCTTCCATCCAGAAACGGTTTCCTTTTATGGTATTTATCTCACCGTTGTGGGCAAGCATACGGAAAGGCTGTGCCAGATCCCATGACGGGAAGGTATTAGTACTGAAGCGTGAATGAACAAGGGCAATGCTGCTATGAAATCGCTTATCACGGAGATCAGCATAATACTCCCGTAACTGCTCCGAAGTGAGCATGCCTTTATATATCAATACTTTAGTTGAGAGAGAACATATGTAAAAAAAGTGTTTTTGTTTCAGCCTGGAATTACTCACAAGCTTCTCCGCCTTTTTTCTGATAATATATAATTTGCGTTCCAGTTCGTCCTGCTCCATTTCACTTCCAAGGAGTATCTGTTCCATAGCCGGTTCTGCGGCTCTGGCTACCTCTCCAACAGCTGAGTTATCCCTCGGAACATCCCTGAAACCGATCAAGTCGATATTCTCTTTGGAAACAAGATCAATTAAGATTTCCTTACATTTTTTAGCCTCAGATTCTTCGGTGGGTAAAAAAATAATTCCGGTGCCAAAATGTCCCTCCGGTGGAAGCTCATAACCCTGGATCAAATAAAAATCCCTGGGAATCTGTAGCAAGATCCCCGCACCGTCTCCCGTTTTACTATCAGCTCCTTCGGCACCCCTGTGAGTCATATTCTCAAGTGTCTCCAAGCCCTTTTCTATAATATCATGAGACTTTTTTCCTTTGAGATGTGCCACAAACCCAATTCCACAATTATCATGTTCCATCTCCGGACGATATAACCCCTGTCCTCCAGGTCTCTTACAATTATTCATTTTTCTGACTTTTAGTACATAAAAAAACCGTTCTTAAAAGTTGAGAACGGTTTTTTTGCTTACATCTTTGATGACTCACCATTCTCATCTAATAAGATTTATAATCTTAAGGATCACTAACATTAATCTGACATGCCTTCTTATCATCTTTTTAAACTTTAGGACAAATATAATTATAATATTGCAATTTAAAAGGTAAAATGAATATTTAACGTTAATTTAAAAGCATTTTAAACTTTATTATTTTAATTTAATTCTTTTTTTTCACTTTAATAAAATAAGCTATAGGTAAAAGAAATAGAGGATTTTAGATGTAATGAAACAGGGGCAAATAAAAAAAATTCAGTTGATTTAATTACTGACCCAGGTTCTTGTCTGCGGATATCTGTCCTGGTTTATAAAAAGATTTTTTCATCTCTTTTTTTTCAGTCAATGGTGATTTTTTATAGCTCATGGATAAACATAAAGAAGTAATGACTTATCCCGGGTCGTTTTCTATACAAGAACTAAAAATTTGATATACTCAAAGATTTATTGTTTTAAATTTCAGTAAATCTGGTTATTGGGATATTCATTATTTATATTGTCTAAGAGATTATTAGTTGGACAAACAGACCCAAAGTGAAAAAACATTCCTGATGCTTTGATAATATTGTGGAATTTGACTAAATCGCATAAAAATATCTAAAATATGCATTTTTCTTACGAATTTAGGGTTTCAGACGATCTTCTGGATAAATACGGACACGTAAACAACGCTAAATACCTTAAACTTTACGAAGATGCCCGCTGGGATATATTGGGAAAAAGTAATCTGGGAGAGGAAACAATCAGGAAACACCACACCGGACCAGTCATTTTGGAAGTGACGGTGAGATTTAGTAATGAACTCCTTCCCGGACAAAAAGTCATTATTGAGACACGCAGTCGCAGAAAAGGTTCCAAACTCTTTTATTTTGATCAGGTCATGAAAGATGAAAAAGGTACCATATTCAGCAAAGCAATATTCACTGCAGCTCTTTTTGATTTGAAAAACAGAAAAATGATAAGCCCTGATGAAAAATGGATAAAAGCTTTTGGATTTTAAATGACTAATAAGTTTAATCCTTCTCTGATGTCTAAAAATTTCAGGACAATGCAAAGGATATGCTTTTGATTTGAAGCATATTATAAATTTGAATCCGGCTTTTTCCAATTGAAATAGAAGCTTTTATGTAATTAAAATTAAATGTTTTACATTTAAGGCTTTAGCATATTAGCCCATTCCGAAAATATACATTTATTTTACAGTAGTATTTTGCATAAAAAATACATCATATTATACTTACTTTTTTGTCTGAACGGACTAAAAGGACAGGATAAACACCCATGGTGTTCTCGTCCTGAAAATACCTACGGAAAATATATTTCACGAACACTCGCTAAGCTGGAAAAAAGCACATATAATAGTCCGGAGGAGATTAACATCATTGTTTACGGCCAGTCATTTAGCAAGCAAATCTGGTGGACTGTGCTCAAGGATTCCCTTAGTGCACGCTATCCCTCCGCAAAACTCAATATGGTGAATAAATCCATTAGGGATTTTTCATCACAGAAGTTATGGAAAACCCTTGACTTCGATATAACTCCCTTTTATCCGGACCTTGTCATTTTTAATGCATCGGGATCACATTCAGCTTATGAAAAGATCCTGAAGACAATACGTTCCCGAACATCGGCAGAAATGCTTGTATGGAACACTCCTTATACAAAAGAAAATTCATGGTCCGATACTATATCATATCATATCATTCCCGGGCTTTGCGAAAAGTATAAACTTGAATTTGTAAACGTTCGGGCATTATGCGAAGAATATCCTGAGTCCACCAATCCAGATCCATCATTATTACTAAAAAAGGAGGGCGCTCAACTTAACGAAAAAGCTAACTATCTGCTGTCAGGTATTATGCTGAAACATTTTAAATTCAATCCTTCATTCCGGGAAGATCCCTACACTCTTACCGATACCCTGAATCTTCAGTTCCGGGAAGGAGTGAACAGGATGGACCTGGAATTTCGGGGGACTGCTGTTGAAGTAATAATTAACGATTCCATTCCTGTCAATCAAAAATTCAGGGTTTTAGTAGACGGACTTCCTCCTGCAAAATTTCAGGGAAGTTATTTCAATACAAGGCCAAATGAAGATCTGGAAAAAGACTGGCCATGGGAAACAGGAGCGGTTTATCATCTCGAAAACCATGCCAAACTGGAAAATGAAGACTGGACAGTTGAAATAACGCATTGCGATGATTCATTAAAATGGTTTAGTTTTGTTCTGCATAGCTCCGTTTCAGGATTTGAGGGAACAGGCACAAGCAGAATGACTTTCGTATCCAATTCAGGTAAGGTGGTTATAGAGCCCGATGACTGGTTTATCAGGGAAGCTATGGAGCATTCAGGACTAATTGTTAAACCTGGATTCCGGATTAGCTGGAAAAGTTATACAAGGGCAAATGATTTTATTTACCCGGATATGTCAGGGCAAAAAGTCTGGATGATTCAGGGACTTCATAACAAAAACCATCTTTTGCAGATTATTTCCTTTGGAGATTATCCTTTGCCCATAAAAAAACTGATAATTCATCGGCCATTTTTAACAGAATCTGAGTAACTATAAAAAAGATATTTATGTTGTGGAAGCGGCAGAGAACAGAAGATATCCTCACTGGAAAAATAATTCAGCTATCCAACTTATTAAAAAACTACCTTTGATGCGATCAAAAAAGTGAGGTTTTATATTGATTGTGTTGATGATGATCTCCTTTACACGGGAAATTCAACTCTGCACATTGAATGAATTGCCCATTATTTTTATATTTTTGTGCTTTTAAAAATCTGTCATGTATTTAACTGACCAGAATCAATTTTGGTTCCTATCTAAACTTTTTTACTATGTCATTTAAGTCATTTCTTGCCGGAAAATCCATTCAACTTGATAATATGCAGCAAATAGCACTGGTGATATTGCGGGTTGCAATAGGATGGCATTTTCTGTATGAAGGTATTGTTAAAGTACTCAATCCTAACTGGACATCTGCTGGATATCTGATGGATTCCGAAGGGATCCTGGGAGGTTTTTTCCAACAAATAGCCGCTAATCCCGGGACTATGGAGGTCGTGGATATATTGAACACCTGGGGATTAACATTGATCGGACTCGGGCTGATGCTGGGCTTTCTCACACAACTTGCAACTGTTGCAGGTATAATCATTCTACTGTTTTATTATCTTTCACATCCTCCACTAATTGGAGTGAGCTACGCCATACCCTCCGAAGGCAATTATCTTTTTGTTAATAAAACCCTGATTGAAATGCTTACGCTATGGGTTCTCTACTATTTTCCCACAGGAAAGATCATAGGAATTGACAGATTCTTTTTCAAAAAATAAAAAGGTTTTTCGACGAATAAAACAAAACAAAATGAGTGATTCAAATAATAAAAATCAAGAAAATATAAATAAAGAACCAGGCATTACCGGACCGGAAAAAATGAACAGAAGAGATGTAATTAAAGGACTGGCAACTATCCCGGTTATCGGGGCACTGGCTTATGGAACCTGGAAGAAGAAAAGATATGATGATCTTTTAAGGAAGAACATAAGAAATGTGACAGATCTGCCTGCAACCTCTCCTGAAATCTCATCTTACGGCAATGATAGCCCTAAACTGAGAATTGGAATAATAGGAATAGGAGGCCGGGGGGAGCATCTGTTACGTGCCACCGGATTTGCTCATCCGGATAAAATTGAAGGCTGGAAAGAAGCTGCAGTGTTAAACAGCTCGGATAAACGCTATGAAGATTACCTGGCTCAGGATGATCTGAACCTGGAGGTAAACGGTGTTTGTGATCTCTTTGATGTACACGCAGAAAGGGGACTTGCGGCTTCGGCCAATAAAGGGAGAGAAGGACTCAATGGCAGTTTTGGGAAGAAAGCCAAAAGATATACAAATTACAGGGATCTAATTGCCGCTGAGGATATTGATGCAGTAATCGTTGGCACTCCGGATCACTGGCATTCTGAAATAGTGATTGAAGCAGCAAAAAGGGGAAAGCATATTTATGTTGAAAAAGGACTAACCCGCACTTTGGAAGAAGCTTTTAGTGTAAGGGAAGCAGTAAAGAACAGTGGTATTGTATTTCAGCTTGGCCACCAGGGGAGACAAACAGAAAGTTACATAAAAGCTAAGGAAGCCATAGAAAAAGATATTATTGGTAAGATCAATCTCATTGAAGTTACAACCAACAGAAATACTCCCAACGGCGCCTGGGTATACGACATTGATCCTGAAGCTACACCTGAAACACTGGACTGGAAGCAATTTGAAGCCCCATGTGAAAATAAGCATCCTTTCAGCCCGGAGAGGTTTTTTAGATGGAGATGCTGGTGGGACTATGGAACAGGACTTGCCGGAGATTTATTAACACATGAATACGATGCCATCAATCAGATTCTTAGGTTGGGTATCCCCCATTCAGTAGTTTCGTCAGGGGGAGTATATTATTGGAAGGATAAATCTAAAGATCACTATGAAAATGAAGTAAGAGAGGTGCCTGATGTCTGGCAGGCATCTCTGGAATACCCGGATCGGGATCTCACTCTTCTATATTCTGCCTCACTTGCAAGCAGCAAGGACCGTGGGAAAGTAATTATGGGCCATGACGGTTATATGGAACTGGGCAATAGCATGAATATATACGCCGATTTTGCCTCAACAAAATACAGGGAGAAAATCGATAAAGGAATTATTGATACCAATCTTCCTATTTACACATATATTCCCGGCAGAAACAATGTAGATGCTGTGGCTACCCCTACTGAACAATATTTCGCAGGTCGCGGGTTACTTTATACATACAGGGGTGGTAAAAGAGTTGACACCACATACTTGCATGTAAAAGAATGGATAGAAAGCATAAGAAAAACCCTTGATACAGGAAAACCTGTACAGCCTTCATGCAATATTGATGAAGCCTTTGACGAGGCAATTACTGCACATATGGCCACAATAGCCTACAAGAAGAACAGTAGGGTTTTCTGGGACCGGGATAATGAAAAAATTGAATTGGGATAATTTATTCCTGATTTCTTATTACAGCTCCCTTATCCAGATGTTCCGGAAACTCACCAGATCTCCATGATCCTGAAGATGCAGGGGAAGTTTTTCAGGATGAGGTTCATATTCCGGTTCACCTCGGTTTACAGTCGGACCTTTCAGTTTTACATGGTTTTGTATGAGCACTCCATTATGTATCACGGTCATCTTTGCCGGCTGCATAAGATCACCGTTCTCACTGAAACGCGGAGCCGTGAAAATAATATCGTAACTCTGCCATTCCCCCGGCGGTCTGCAGGCATTAACCAGTGGAATGTATTGCTTATAAATTGATCCCGCCTGTCCATTCGGATAGGTTACATTATCATAAGAATCGAGCACCTGGACTTCATATTTCCCCATAAGATAAATCCCCGAATTGCCCCGCCCCTGTCCTACTCCTTTAACTTTTTCGGGACTTCTCCACTCCACATGCAACTGGCAATCTCCAAATGCCTGTTTTGTTGAAATTCTTCCGGTTTTTGGAGCAACGGTCATAATTTCGTCATGAACATCCCATCCGGGTTCTCTTCCTTCAGGTCCTTCCCATCTTGAAAGACCGGATCCGTCAAAGAGAATGATAGCATCTGAAGGGGGTAAGTCGTCTTCTCCAGGTGTTATTTTTTCCGGAACCGGTTCCCATACTTCTGTTTCTTCAGGAGAGGGAAGTTCTTGTGCATTTGTTGCCATAATAAACACAAATAATAATGAGGTCAGGGATAATATATATTTTTTCATAATAACTTGATTATCTTAAAACGAATTTTAAAATATAAAATTTACTTTTTTCATTTTTCAAGAACAGTAAAGATAAGAAAAATCAGCTTTTCACCTGAACTGCTTCATTTATTCCTGCCCCAACTCTCAGGTTCTCCGACTCCCTGCATGATTTATCCTTAAAAACAAAGCTAGAGAACTGATTAGCATGTATGTAAAGCCATTGATAACAGTTCATTGTGAAACAATCTATCTCCAGGATTTAAAAATAGTTTTTAATTCTATATAATCAGCGACATGTTAAAAAAGAAATGGTAATTATTTTTGTGCCTGACACAAAAAATTCTTTTTTATTATTATTTTTGGCCATCAAATGAGGATTCCATGGTAAATTCAAAAAAAGGATTTGAAAACAAAACCTTCCTAATCGTCGAAGATGATGCTGTGAGTTCTGAATTTCTTAAGGAAGTATTTGATGATATGGATGTTAATTTAGCATTTGCCCAATCGGGGGAAGAAGCTGTTTCTATATTTAAAAAGAATTCTGACAATATTTCTCTTGTTCTTATGGATATACGTCTTCCCGGACAGGATGGTTATAAAACCACGGAAATTATAAAAAAAATCAACAAAAACATTCCTGTTATTGCCCAGACTGCTCACGCGCTTCAGGGAGATGATGAACAAGCCCTCAGAGCGGGTTGCGACGATTATATATCCAAGCCTATAAGACCCAAAATTTTATTGGAAAAGATAAGGAAATTACTTTAATGGGCATTCTCTGCAATAAACGACGATCTGGGAGATGTACTGGTCCTTACTGTCTTTTATGATTCATAAATATATCTAAAGTATATACTTACTTCCCTTGGTATATATGTTGTAGTGATCCTTGTTATTGTTTTGAAGATCTATCCTAACTTTCTTCATCTCTTTTGGTGGTATCGCAATAATTCAAACATTTTACCGGATGGAAACAAAAAACCATCACTTTATTTAGAATGAATGAAAATAAAGTATATTTTTGTTTCTGATTTAGAATTTCTATCAAAAATGAACGGAAAAAGTTTTATGAATACATCTGCCATTATTTTTATCCTTTCATTCATATTTATTTTTCTGTCCTGTAAAAATACAACAGAGGATATGGGAAGTACACAAGAAATGGAAGATGACAGGAAAGTGAGCTATATTGAAGGTACATCATCATTGTTAGGCGAGGGCAGTATATGGGATCATAAAAGGGAGATCCTTTACTGGATTGACATTGAAAGTAAACAACTTTTTGAATATGATCCCTTTAATGATACAAATACTGCATGGGAACTTCCTGGAAAAATCGGGACAGTTGTTCCTGAAACCAAAAACACGGTTATTGCAGCTTTGAACGATGGCATTTACAGGAAATACTTTTCTCCTGATTCCCTGGAGTTCATTGCCAAACCCACTTCTTTGAAAGAAGAGGAAAGGTTTAATGACGGTAAATGTGATCCGCAAGGCCGCTTGTGGGTTGGAGCCATGAGAATACAAGGTAGAACCGGCGACTCACATTTATATAAATATGAGTCCGGCGCCGGATTTAGCGAAATGATTGACGGAGTTGCTATTTCAAACGGAATAGTCTGGTCTCTGGATGGGAAAACCATGTATTATATAGATACCCCGACAGGCAGGATTATGCAATATGATTTTGACCCCACAAGTGGCGAAATTAGCAATGGAAAAACGGCAGTTGAAATTCCAGACTCCCTGGGTCACCCTGATGGCATGACTATCGATGAAGAGGGAAAATTATGGGTCGGAATGTGGGGGGGGGATGCAGTTTGCCGTTTCGATCCCTTAAATGGCCATTTATCAGATAGAATAAAAGTTCCGGCGCTTAATATTACTTCCTGTGCATTCGGAGGAAAAAACCTTGAAACCTTGTTCATTACTACAGCAAGTGTTGGCATGAACGATGAACAGAGAGACCTGTATCCCCGGGCGGGAGGTCTCTTTAAGGTAACTCCCGGGGTTAAAGGTGTTAAAGCAAATTATTTCAGTGAATAAAATGAGTATAATAAAATGATCAATATCGTATTTCTGGATGCAAAAACCGTAGGTGAAGTAGCAAATTTCAGAGTCCTTGAAAAACAAGGCAAGCTTAAGATATTCGAAACAACAGAACCGGAAGAAGTAGTTGAAAGATGTGAAGGTAGTGAAGTTGTTATAACCAATAAAGTTTTTCTATCACAAGATATTCTAAAGCAGCTTCCCAGTTTGAAACTAATTTGTATTGCCGCAACGGGAATGAATAATGTAGATCTGGATTATGCAGGAAAAAATGGCATAAAAGTAAAAAATGTCCGGGGATATTCAACCGAATCGGTTGCCCAGCATACTTTTGCTATGCTGTTACACCTCGTGAACAAGACAGACTATTACAATAATTATGTAAAATCGGGAGCCTATGCAAAATCCGATATATTTACACATATAGGGCGTCCCTTCTGGGAGTTAAGCGGCAAAAGACTTGGAATAATCGGACTTGGCACAATTGGAAGGCGTGTGGCCCAGATTGCTCAGGGCTTTGGTATGGAGGTCGTTTTTTACTCAACCACAGGACGAAACAATAATATCAATTACAAACGCTTTGATCTGGACACATTATTATCCACCTCCGATATCGTGAGCATTCATGCACCCCTGACAGAACAGACCAAGAATCTAATCAATTATGATAACATTCGGAAAATGAGATCATGCGCAATTCTTCTGAATACCGGAAGAGGCGGTATTATAAATGAGGGTGATCTCGCCAGAGCCTTAAATGACAACCTGATCGGAGGGGCTGGGATTGACGTTCTTGAAAATGAACCTGTAGAAGTCGGGAATCCTCTTCTTAAAATATATGATAAAGAAAAACTTCTTATCACACCACATGTGGCATGGACAAGCATTGAGGCCCGGCAAAGGCTAATTGACAGACTGGGAAAGAATATTGAGGATTTCAGAAATCAGCAGGGGGAATAAAGGAAGCATTTATAAAAAAAGGGCATCCTTAATAGAATGCCCTTTATTTATAAAATCATGACAAAAATATTAATCAACGCCGAGATCCTTGATCATAATATTTCTGAACCATACATCATTTCCGTGATCTTGCAGACCAATATAACCTTCTACATATTTACCGAATTCCGGAAATTCAGCAAACTTTGAATTTGCAACCATTTCTTCCCAATCCGGTGTTCCGAGATGATATTCAACAACCACTTCGCCGTTCTGCTTATGGATAACCGTACCCTGATAGACCATGATTTCGGCTGAATTCCATTCACCCGCTGGATTAGCGTTCTGTGGTTTTGCGGGGATCAGATCATACAGTGAGCCAGCCTGGCGGTTGCCATCTTCACCAAGATTTGCATCAAGATGTCTTTCATTATCCAGAATCTGCATTTCAGGGGCAGATTTCCATATAGGCTCTCCTTCCAGTTCTCTCGCCAGATAAAAGATACCACTGTTTCCTCCTTTGGAAATCTTCCATTCTAGCTTAAGATGAAAATCTTTGAATTTTTGATCATAAATAATATCTCCACCAGATCCGCCGGCTTCTCCATGACCGGACCCCAAGCATTTGAGTGCGTCATCTTCTATTATCCAGCCGCTCTCAGGGAAAGATTCTTCTCCATAATTTCTCCATCCTTCGGTGTCTTCGCCATTGAACATAACGATCCATCCCTCATCTTCTGCAGGAGAGATTTCTTCTTCAGGTTCTGTAGTCGACTGTGTTCCTTCTTCCGGATTCTGCTTGCAGGAAACTAAAACGAGTCCACCCAGCATAACAGCAAAAAGAATAAAGAATAATGATTTTAGGTTTTTCATAGTTGCTTAATATTTATCAGTTATTAATAATTATTTTTTTGTGGTTATAAATTTCTTTAAAAAAATCAGATTTAACAAATAATGTAAGCTCATATATTTGGGTTCACAAAGTATTTTGATGAAAACATATAAAAAATTCATTTATTTTCCATTTTGGTGCCCGGACTCGTATACTCAGGTATAGAAAAACTCGCTGGTAAAAAGGATCAGAAAAAAATAGCTGTCATTTTTTTTTGTATACACAAGGTATATTTCACAAAAAAATTGTAAATTGTAGTGCTTTCATCTATCATTAGGTTAATTTAGGGTTAACCTAAAACAGAAGGTGCATATTCTCAAAATATGCACCTTTTTAGTGTCTTTCCATAATGTCCGAAATACTCATTCAGTGTTAAATCAGTGAGCCTATGATTTTGGCCCTTCAAAATCATTTAGTCGAACTGATCCCGTCCCGAAAGCTTTCGGGAGATAGCCGAGGGATCTCATCAGCAGCATTTCCCGGAGTACCCAGGACAGGCGTGACCGCGTTCGCATGAAGGCGCAGCGCAGAGTAGCTTCTACGCTCGCGGAAAGCTTCAGCGACAGCGTGCGGTTGCGAAGCTCGTTATCACTCGGTTCTGTGTTGTTGCAACCGCGTGTCGCTGAAGCTTTAGCGGTTGTACGCCCCCGCAAAAACGGGGCAGGCCCGTCTGCCATTGCACTGGCCATCCCGAGGCGGGCAGGCTTGATCTCGAACATTAGCTTCGCTGAGCTCACCGCCATTTGGCGGATTCGGTTATAATCCAAACACTTTACTCTATTGACAGACACTTCTTAGATAAAAAATTCTTTTTTTATGCAATGTTTTTTCCGAAATGTTGTATATTATTCAACATAACGCCTTATAAAAATCTGTTAAAAACCGTCAATATGAAAAAAATCTTTCTTTTCCTGAGTGTGTTTTTGGCTACTACACTAATGGCACAGAATTATAGCAGAATAGAAAAGAGGGCGAATAATTATTATGAAAACGAAGAGTATTCCATGGCTCTCCCCTTATATGATTCATTGCTTAATCAGTTTCCTGAAAATACATTTTATCTCACAAGAATGGGAGATTGTTATTTCCATACTGGAAAAACAGAGAAAGCAATAAAAAAATACCATAAAGCCTATAATGCAGATGGTAAATATGCGGATGCTGTTTTCAAACTGGGATCAGCCTATGACAGGCTTGGTAAAGCAGATAGCGCTATATACTTCTTTAAAGACTATCTTAAAATCAGACCTGAGGATCCAAATGGCTATAACCGTCTGGCAATTGTCTACATGAGCAAACCGGGGTATGAGGACTCGGCAGTGAATGTATCGGAAAGAGGAATCAAAACAGAACCTAAAAATCCCCGGCCCTACTATATTAACGCTATGGCCTATCTGAATAAATCCCGGCCGGTTGATGCGATTTTTGCTGCACGTGAAGGACTCAAACATGATTCCAGCTATTCTATGTTGTATATGCCTCTGGGAATAGGACACCTCAGAAGAGGGAACTATAAGGAAGCAAATGAATTCCTCGAGAAAGGAATGTCCCTGTCGGATGATAAAGGGATATTTGTTGAATATGCATCTTTTTCCAGGGTTCTTCGGAACACTGATAAAAAACAGATAAAACAGGCTGACAATAACAAGATATATTTCAGTAAGATTAATACCCGCGACATTGAAAAATTGATAAAAGAAGTACGAAACGAAAAAAGTGATTATTATTACCCCGACATGCTAAGGAAGTTTAATGACAATACCCTCAGCTTTAGCCTGGATGAGTTTTTCATGTTGTATATCGGTTATACCACGGATAAAAATTATAAACCTTATTTTCCCGAGAATGAAGAACTTATTCAGCTATGGGAGGATAAAATGTATATTGAATATCTTGATAAGGGAGAAAAATATCTTCTCGAACATCCCGTAAGCTTTCATATTTATCTGAAAATGGCCACTATAGCCGATTACCTTGATCTTTCTGAAGAGCATTATAAGTATTCTTTTCAGTACCAGGGCTTTCTTAATGCCGTTATGGCTTCGGGCAGTGGAAGATCGACAAAAGATGCCATGATCATTTGCTATCCATGGCATGAAAATACGGTTATGTCGGAAATGGGACTGGAAGTTCTGGAGCAGACAATGCTTAAAGAAAAAGATCAGGTTTTTGAACATGTAACAGGACGGGATGTCGGTGGGTACAAAAAGGATGTTTTTTTTAATATCACAATAGCTTACCGGGCACTCGAAAAAGCATTGAAACAGGATAAAGGAAAATGATTCAGTATATTAACATTTTTTTTAAAAATCAGATTGATCCGGTTCCGGCATAAATATTTCCTTCAGATCAGAATCATGGCTATAATTCCTTCAGATCATTAACCACAAGTCCTGGTTTCTCAAAATTGTTTTTCTTTCAGGCTGAATCGAAATCCATTTAAAGCCGGGGATCTTTCTTCTACAGTTTTCCCGCCTTTCACATAAGGGATCTCGAAATAAAAATCTGTCCCTCTTTCAAGCTCCGAGTCAAACCACATCCGGCCATTCATTGCTTCAACTATTCCCCGGCAAATGGTCAGTCCCAGGCCATTGCCACCCGAAGATCGTCTGGCAGCATTTTCTGATTGCCGGAATCTCTCAAAAATAATTTTCTCTGACGATTTTGGGATCCCCGTGCCTGTATCTTTAACAAAGAACCTTAAGCTGTCCTTTGTTATGAGCTCGTAACCGAATTCAATCTTACCTTCATCCGTAAATTTAAAAGCATTGGATAATAAATTATAAAACAACTGTTTCATACGGTTTTTATCGGTAAATATTATGGCCTCTTCTAGGTTCATCTGGCATGTTAGACTCAGAAGTATAGACCGGTTTTTGTACTTTTCATTATTATCAAAAAATATATATAGTTCATGTAAAACTTCATTGATATTAAAAAGTTCGGGTCTGAGTTCGAACTGACCTGTCTCGATCCGCGACACCTCAATAAGATCATCGATAATAGAAAGCAAGTGATTACCCGAATCCTCTATTATTTTAATATAGATATTCTTTTCTTCATCATTGATCTCATTTTTTTTCAACAAAGACGTAAAACCCATGATCCCGTTCAGGGGTGTGCGAATCTCATGGCTAAGGTTTTCAAGGAAAGCGGTCTTTAACCGATCGGACTCCTCCGCACGTTCCTTGGCCAGCAATAATTCTTTTTCAGCGTTCTTTCTTTCCGCTATATCTGAAAAGATAACCTGTGCTGCCGGGTATCCGTGAAAAGTAATGGGGGAAAATGCGACTTCCAATATCAGCTCACTTCCCTGAAGATTTATGAATTTTAATTCTTTTAAAGCTGCTGTATTTTGACCTCTATAGTTCTTTTCGATGCTGTGGAGAACTTCATCCCTGTAGGCCGGATCGATATTTTCGAATAGTTTAACACCAATAAAGCTTCCTTCTTCTGATCCTGTAATCAGTTTTGCTGCCTGCCTGTTGTGATAAAAAACCCTACCTCTCGCAAGCACCATTATTCCGTATGGGGAAGAATCTGCCAGTATACGGTAATTATTTTCACTTTCCTGTAAAGTCCTCAGGGCCAAATCTTTTTCCCTCTTCATTTTCAACCTGTTCATGCAGGATTCAATTACCGGGATCAATCTGTATATATTTTCCTTAAGAACATACTCCCAGGCGCCTTTTTTTATTACTTCAACAGCAATTTCATCAGACAGATTACCTGTGACCATTATTATTGGAATTCCCGGATAGTTATTGCCTGAAAGCTGAATGACTTCAAGACCATGGAATGAGGGTGAAAAATAGTCGGTAAGGATAATATCTATATTTTCCCTTTCGAGTACTAACTGAAATTCATTCTTTTTCTCAACCCGGTAGATCCTGTCAACCATATCCTTCTCCTCGAGGATGGCTTTTACCATCTCAAAATCTGTAGGATTATCTTCAACATAAAGTATCCTTAACTTTTTCATCCCTGCCAAATATCTGTGATCCTGTTTTATCTTAATTCTATATACTGTCTATATGATAACATCCAATGAACTGTCAGATAAAGAATATTATCTATTATTTAGTGTCAGTCCATAATGTCCAATATCTGCGTTGCTTCAAAAAACGAGTTCGAAGTTTCATTTCCAAAGAAAAAATATTTATAAATAAAAATAAAATACTGCACCCTGATCAGGATTAGCTTCGGCCCATATTCTTCCTTCGTGTTTGTTAATTATCCGATCTACAGTGGCAAGACCAATGCCATTCCCTTCAAAATCCTCTTCGGAATGGAGCCTTTGAAAGACTCCAAACAATTTATCCATATTTTTGGTATCGAAACCCACTCCGTTATCTTTTATATACCAGACAGTTCTTTCGTCCAGAATTTTTTTCCCGATTTCAATTTCAGCTTTGGCTTTTCCATTGGTGAACTTAACTGCATTGGATACAAGGTTGTACCACACCTGCTTCATTAATCTTATATCGGCATCAGCTTCTCCCAATTCATTTAATTTCCAGCAAATCTTTTTATCCGGATAGTCAATCTCTACATCCCGGATTACCTGTTCCACAATCAATTTCATTTCAAATTGTTCTTTACGCAGGTCACTTCTTCCAGTTTGGGATAATTGTAAAAGGCCATTAATCAAATCCTTCATTTTGGAAACCGAACTGATAATTGCATCAAGATAATTAGAGGTTTTTTCAGTTTCTCCTTTTGTAAGGGATTTTTTAAGCAGATCGGAAAATGTACTTATATGTCGAAGTGGTGCATGCAGGTCGTGAGAAACTGAATAAGAAAATGATTCGAGATCCTTATTTGCCTGTTCAAGCTTTCGGGTCCGGTCTCTTACCTTTTCTTCCAGTTCCACATTAATACGACGGATCTTTTCCTGAATAAGCCGGTTATGCTCTTCAGCTTTTTTCCTGTCGGAAATATCGCGTGCAGCAACAAGAATGGAAATGGGTGTCCGGTTAATCAAAATAGGGGCAGTGGATAGTTCCAGCGGTCTCCTCTCTCCTTCCCGTGTATAGAACTCCACCTCATAATTACAGGTTTCAAGACCTTCACCAATATTTTTTGAGGACATCTCATCCAGCAAGGGGTGATACTCTTCCGGAACGAATTTAACAATCTTCTCTCCCATTAACTCTTGCAGGGAATACCCGGAAGCTTTAAGTCCTGAGGGGTTAGCGAAAATGATCCTGCCTTCCAGGTCATGCACGAATATGTAGTCCATCGTGGTTTCTGCTATAAGCCGGTAATACTCCTCCGACCTTTTAAGCTCTCTTTCATTCTGTTTCCTCTCGGTGATATCCCTTGATACCCCGATAAAATAGTCAGGTTTACCGAAAGGATCAAGAACTGTTTGTACAGAAGCTTCTGTCCAAACAGCAGAACCGTCTTTGCAGGGTTGTTCAAGTTCGGTTATGACAGATGCTGTTTTTCCCGGATTGGCTCTGATCACCTCTTCCAGGCCATACATCAGTTCATTAATGGTTTTTTGTGAAGCGGGGGTAAGCACTTCCTCCAATGTCTGTTCCATTACTTCTACTGGGCTATATCCCCGAAGCTTTTCAACCGACGGACTAACATATAAAAACTTTCCGTCAATACTCAACTTCCATATCACATCATTGGAATTTTCGGTGAGCAGTCGATAGTTTTCCTGCTGCTTGATAAGTTCCTGCTGTGTTCTTTTATATTTCAGTGACTTCAGACTCAAAACAATTCCCAGCGCTAAAAGCGTCATTGAGAATAATATATGGACATGAAGGGCATATAGATTCCCCCTGAAAAGAATCATGTCTTTCAA
This sequence comes from uncultured Bacteroidaceae bacterium, assembly GCA_964426915.1. GTDB lineage: Bacteria > Bacteroidota > Bacteroidia > Bacteroidales > CAYRTD01. The sequence continues at coordinate 26,262 of CAYRTD010000032.1, forward strand.
TGGGCGGTCGGTGGTGAAAATTTCCCTGTACAGTATAGCCTCCAGTAACCATACTCCAGAAATCAGCAACAATGTTATTCCGAGGTTTTTAATCCAGACAGGTTTTAACATATACTTTACCAAAAATGATTACGCAATATATCACGAATTTCAACTATGTATACTGATAAAGCTCATGTTATGTTACTGTAAAAATCACCCAGGAAAGTCCGGTATCCAAAAAACAGCGCCTTGATGCATGATTTCAAACTGTTTAGAATAAATAAAAATTATTTAACATAATATTAAATATGTATTATTTGCCCGGGATAACAGAATGAATGGTCAATGATTCACCGGAAAACCAAAGAGAAACAGATCATCTATGCCCCTATCCATTCCAGTGCAACACTGTTTTCTGCCAGGGGAAAAAATTTAATGTCCGCTTTAATAAATGGATCAGCTATTTTCGCCCAGTTCTTTTCGCCCTTATGTTCACCGACCACCGCTACTTTCCTTAAGCTTTTCACATGTTTGAAGTAGGTTATTACGTCCTTGATTAAGGCCTGAGGAGTTATTCCCTCAATATCACCGATATGGAGGTATAGTTTTAAGGAATCATGTTCCCGTTTTGTTTTTTCCAGAAGAGGGTCAAGTATATCATAATCCTTTTTTTCTACTTTGCCTGCAACTTTAATTGCTATGAGGTCTTCCTTTGTAATATCAAGTATATTAATCATGGGTCTTGGTTTTGGAGATTAGGGATTAGGGATTAGGGAATTGGGACGGGGTACTCCCGATTCCTGATCAAGAGGTTTTAGTCTGTCAATAGAGTCGAGAGTCTGTTTCAGAACCGAACCGCCAATTGGCGGTGAGCTCAGCGAAGCTAATGTTCGAGATCAAGGCGCGCAACACAGATATTGGACATTATGGACAGACACTAATTAGACAAAAACGCCCCATATAGCAGCAATAAGGAGAAATATCAGTAGCACCCAAAAAAATGCTCCTACTATTGCACCCTCAGGCTCGGTGGTTACGGGTTCTGTTTCTGCTTCTGCCCTGGCAGCTTCCCTTGCCCTGGCATCCCTTCTGTAAGAGGGTGTTGCCGCGGCCAGGAATAAGGCAAACATTAAAATGACAAATAATGTAGGAATCCAGGCAACGTCATAATAAACCGGACCTACAGGCTCGACCCATGCTGCTGCAGCAAGGCCGCCCAGGATAAGTATTAGCAAAAAGCTCCAGAAGGTTCCCCATGGGCCGGAGGTTTTAAAAATGTAATAAAATAAGATCCCAACAAGAATAGCTACCAAAATGGTTAAGATCACTTGCAAAACAGTCATAACGGTAAATTTTAGGTTTAACATTTATTGCTTGTTAAGGGTGAAAAAAGTATGCCATAAATAAATATCAACCATATAAAGACTGGCATAAAGAACATAATACTAAATAGTGTCTGTCCATAATGTCCAATATCTGCGTTGCGCGCCTTGATCTTGAACATTATGATCCAGACACTTAACTTTATTGACGAACATTAAATAAAGAAATATGAAATCGTAGCTTTATGATGCACAGAATCACGTTTCTGTAGATTATTTCCCCAATGAAACTGATTTGTGATTAATTGGAGGATTATCTTATATGTGAAAGATTCCTGAGGGATTTTTTTGTATTTTTAAATGGTAAATTTTAGAAATAAAAATTCATTGCCTACCATACATGCTATACATGAATATCATAGGTTAATATTTATCTTCTTATTATGAAAAAGCTGTTGTTTTTCTGGAGCAAAATAACGTCTACCTTCTGGTTTATTCCTGTTTTCATTATTTTAATAGCCATATCGCTGGCCGTCTACTCTGTATTTCTGGACAGTAAATTTGAATTCCCTCATGCGGGAATTGCCAGATTCTTATTCATTGGTAGTGTTGAGTCGGCCAGGAGCGTTCTTTCAACTATCGCCGGGGCGATGATCGGTGTGGCAGGGACAGTATTTTCCATCACCCTGGTTGCCTTAACGCTGGCTTCTTCTCAACTGGGACCCCGATTGGTGAAAAATTTTATGTACGACCGTTTGAACCAGGTCGTACTGGGAATATATATTTCCACTTTCATTTATTGCCTTATTATTCTGAATACGATAAGTGGAGATCAGACAGCGTTTATTCCCACATTTTCTATAATGCTGGCATTGGTTGCTGCCGTGGCCAATATTATCCTGCTAATTATATTTATCCATCATATAGCAATGAGCATTCAGGCAGATAAAGTAATTTCGAATATTTCAGAATCACTATCAAAAAGCATACGTGTCTTATACCCTGAAAAAATTGGTAAAGATAGTCCGCCCGAAAAGAAAGAGGATGAATCAACCTTTACCTCAGCTTATAGTATAAAACAATCTGTTCAGGCTACCAAAACCGGTTACATTCAGTACCTTGACGGAAACTCCTTATTTGGCCTTGCTGATGATCTTGATATACTGATAGAAATATATTTTCGTCCCGGTGACTATTTACTGAAAGGAATGGAAATAGCAAAAATTTTTACCAATGAAATTCAGGGAAATGAGATTGTCAGAAAAGTGCAGGCAAATTTTTTTGCTGGGAAAACCAGGACTCCTGAGCAGGATATTGAGTATGCTATACATCAAATGGTTGAGATTGCAGTAAGAGCTTTATCACCTGGAATAAACGATCCTTTTACCGCTATTTCCTGCATCGACAATCTCACCTCAACACTGGTTAGCCTGTCTGATACAAAATTCCCTTCCAGGTACAGATTTAACGAAAAAGGGGAACTGAGACTCATTGCTGACCTTCCTGACTTTGAAGGAATGCTGGATGCGGCATTTAACCAGATTAGGCAGTTTGCTGAAGGAAGTCCGGCTGTAGTTATAAGATTAATGGAATCGCTGATCACAATAAACAATTTTTCCAAAAGAGAAAACGACAAAATTGCCATTATTAAACATGCAAAAATGGTTTTGAATATGGCAAAAAATTCGTTTACGGAGCCAAATGACCTGAGGGATCTGGAGGAAAGAAGTAAAATAATTATTATTTAGAATTTGGCTTCAGAAAAAATAACGGAAAAGGTTAAAAGAATCTTTCGAAAAAAGACTTCCAAACCCAATCCTAACTATAAAAACCGGTCTGCATATGAATTCAACTATAGAGAATTCATCCCGGATCACCGTTTCAATTTTAATCATTTTATCCGGATCATCCTTAACCTTGTTTAATGGTAAAATAAAAAGCAGACCCTTTTCCTGGTTCTGAATCGATCCATATTTCACCTCCCAATAATTCTACAAGTCCCCGGGAAATACTTAAACCAAGCCCGGTGCCACCATATTTACTTAAATAGGTATTTTCAACCTGCCGGAAGCGTTCAAAGATCTTATCATGCATATCAATACTAACAC
>CAYRTD010000033.1:0-29668 GCA_964426915.1 uncultured Bacteroidaceae bacterium
GTTTATCTGATAGTTATAGCGTTTTAGACCTTGTCCCGTGATAAACTCACGCTAGAACAATAGTGATAATGGAAGAGTTTGCCGGTTCATTGGACACCGGTTTACCTTTAGATAACCAGTTATTTAAAAATTTTGTAGGAAATATTTGATCCAGTCCTATGGCCTGCAATGTCCTTGGCGCTACCATTATAGATCCAAGCGCTGAAGAAAGAGAAGCAGCTGCAAGTCCAATGGGTATAATCGGACCCCAAATCGCTATCCTCTGCATTATGAGCTGGTCGTTTGCAAGATCTTCAGGAGTAGCAGAAAGGGCAAGCTTATAGGCCACTATTATGTAGACAAAAAGTCCTACCACTATTGCTAATAATGTACCTTTAGGGATCGACTCAGAGGGTTTTTTCAGGTCGCCGGATAGTCCGAGACCCGCTGCAAGTCCTGTAAAAGCAGGGAATATGATTGTGAAAACATAGAAAAAATCGTCAGAGTTTTCAATTTTAGCTGTCGGATTGAAAGCAACATCCGGAGTAACGGGTTTTCCCAGTAGAAAAAATATAATTGCTCCAAAAAGTATCGCCACTACTACGTATAGGGCTTTCATGCCAAGGTTTGCTCCACGGGTAAGTATTAATATTGAGAGAATAACCATGGTAGGAATACTTAACCATCGCTTATCCACTAAAGGAAAGCCAAAGGATTCATTGGCCCATCGAATGAGGGGGTCTGAGGCTTCGGCAAAAGCAATAACGTAAAATGATACTGAAATGGCCTGTGCAGCAAACAGAGTTATGCCTATAGCAGCCCCTATGTTCAAGCCAAATGAACGAGATATAATAAAATAAGCCCCGCCACCCTGAACCTTTTGGTTTGTAGCTATTTCCGCTACAGCCATAGCCGCCGGAAAGGTTACAAGGTGCCCCAGAAGGATTATAAGCAGTGCGCCTAAAAATCCATGATGGCCCACGGCATAACCAAATCGAAGAAAGAGTATGGCACCCAGAATTGTGGATACAGTGGTCATGAAAACCGGCATGGTGCCAAAATTTGCCTTCTGATTAATCAGCTTTGCCATTTATCCCTCAGTTTGAGGTGCCGATAATACAAAAAAAACCCAATATCACCATACATAAAAAAGAAAGTGTGATTAAAAAAAGTTAATGGATGATATTAAAGCTTAGTATTCCCTGATTTCCACCCCTCCGAAAACCACATCGATTTTCAGATCGAGGAAAGGTTTATTAATGTCGAGACCCGGGCTTTCATAGCTGGTGTTGCCGAATACGGCAGTATTGCCATTAGGAAGTTCTGCGCCGGCAAAGGCAGCATCTACCCTGATCCTTACCGGAATTTCCTTTGAAAGTTTAACTTCTGAACCACCAAATACCGTACTGAGTTTAATTTTTTTTGTGCCGGCAGACAGGCTGATCTTACGAAAATCATATACTCCTTTTCCAAACACTACATTATATTCTTTGTTGTTTTCGAAATAATCATAGCGTTTTTCGTTGAAGATCACGTCCTTTTCACCTCCTTTAATGTTTACAACACCGAAACTTCCGAATAAAATACGGAGTCCGAGAAAAATCAGGATAAAGGCCAGGATAATCTTAAATAAAGGAAAATCGATGTTAAATACGATGCGGAAAACCAGGCTCAATCCGATAAAGATGAGCAATAGTCCCCAAAATAATGCTGGACCCATTTTCATATTGTTTTAGGTTTTTATAGATCAAATTTAATAAAAATTAAATAAAGAAGAATACCGTGAAGGGGGGCGTAATTAATACTATTATATGGTTTATCCAAAAGGTTATGAATTTATTTATGTGGATCTCATCAGGGGTAAAAAAATGAGTAAGTCATTCTTTTACAGTTCAATAGGTCTGATTTGATTTATTCTTTTAATGTATTTTGTGCACCCGTCTACAATTATTCCATTCAATATAAAAATTTGAAAGAAATTTTTTTTTGTAATGAGAGTTTTATATTTGAAAAAACACTTATTTTTGCTGGAAGAATGAACATAGTACATAAAGTAATATCGCTGATAATTTTGCCTGTAATGATACTCTCATTTACTGGTGCTAACCTTCATGTACATATTTGTTCCAACACCGCTGATGGATTTTCAGATATATATTTGCTGAATTCAAAATGTGAACAGCAAGAATCAGATTGTTGTCCCGGAAAAAGCGTTGAAAATAATAAAGATTTGGCCTGTTGTTCAGAGAATCATCTGGATAATAAAAATTGCAATGATTCGAACCATTTTAAAAATCATGAGAATTCACAAACCTGCTTTTGTTTTGACGTTGGGAAAGATATTAAAACAGATGAGAATTTTAAATTCAGTCACCATACTTACAGGTTGGATAATGTAAAAATAATTTCACTTTTTACCTGGACATCCGATAATGAAATTCTTTTGCCAAAGGAACAATTATATCTTCTTACCACTTCTTACCTTTCACCACCAAAACTGCATTCCAGCATAGAACTCCTACTTTGATAACATCTTGATTTATAAATATTTGCATTTTTAACTACTAAAGAAATTAAGATGACCATTAGAATAGTATTAATAATAAGTCTGTTTATTGGAACAATTGCAGGTGCTTATGCCCAGCATAACGATCACATGTTACATGGACAGGTTTTTTTCAGGAATGAAAGGGGACAAAGAGAAGTCCTTCCCTATGCAAACCTTTATTTTATAAGTACAAATGAGGGGGTTATTTCCGATTCCACCGGAAGTTTTGTTATACATAAGCCTCACGATATTGAAGTCCCGGCCCTTGTGGTTAGTTTTGTCGGATATCAAACGGACACCTTATATATTAATCACGATCAAAGACATATTGATATTCAGATGGAAGAAAAACTGGCTCTTGAGGAAGTAAGAGTAATCAAAAACCAGTCCACCAATATTAATTCTAAAATAGAATTAATGCCTACCCAAATTATTACAGAAGCAGGGTTACAGAAACTTGCATGTTGCAATATCGGAGAGTCATTCGAAAGTAATGCCACCATCGATGTGGGATTTACCGATGCTGTTAGCGGGGCTAAGAAGATTAAAATGCTTGGGCTGGATGGAAAGTACAGCCAGTTTATGTTCGAAAATATTCCATTTATGAGAACCCTTGAAACAGGATTTGGTTTAAGTCATATTCCCGGGCCATTTATGGAATCTATTCAGGTTTCGAAAGGAACATCGTCAGTTTTAAACGGTTATGAATCAACAACCGGTCAGATAAATGTAGAATATAAAAAACCCGCAGATACGGAAATGTTTTACCTGAATCTTTTCGTAAATACAGAAGGACGTTATGAAAGCAACCTTACTTCCGGTATAATTATAAATGATAAATGGAGTACGGGATTGTTTTTCCATGGTTCAATGCAAACTATGAGTCTTGATCATAATTCAGATGGATTTTATGATAAACCACTCACGAAACAGATGAATTTTCTTAACCGGTGGGAGTATTCTCCCAACGATCTCCTGCATCTGCAGTTTGGTTTTGAGTTACTCGATGAAAACCGGATTGGGGGCCAGCTTGATTATGAGGGTAGAGAAAACAGTGCGGATGATGTATACGGAATTGATATTGATATAAATAAATTTCGTATGTTCAGTAAACTTGGGTATGCATTTCCCGGAAGGCCCAATAATAGTATGGGATGGGTCAATTCATTCACATGGTTTGATCAACAATCCATTTTCGGTAACCGGAATTACAACGGTGAGGTAAGTAGTTTTTACTCGAATCTGATCTTTCAGACCATTATCAGCAATGTCAACCACAAGATTAGCAGTGGAGCAAGCTTCCGATACGATGATTATAATGAAGTATTTATTGATATAAATAAGGATAGAAAGGAAATTGTTCCCGGCCTGTTTTCTCAGTATACATGGTCAATTCCCGATAAAAGTGTGTTTATGGCAGGAATGCGTGCAGATTATAATTCTCTGCATGGATTTTTATTCACCCCTCGCTTGCATTGGAAATACAACATAAATGAACACTATGTTTTCCGTTCCACATTCGGTAAAGCTTATCGTTCTGCAAACATATTCAGTGAAAACCAGAGTCTTCTGGCAAGTACGCGTTCCTTCTACATAGGTAATGATTTTGATATCGAAAGTGCCTGGAACTACGGAGTCAGCTTTAGCCGGTACTTCCATCTGATAAATCAGCGGGAGATATCAATGACAGTTGATTTCTACCGGACTGAATTTGATAACCAGGTGGTAGTGGATCTCGATCATAATTCTTCAGAAGTACATATTTTTAACCTGGAGGGAAGCTCCCGGTCAAATTCATTCCAGGTTGATTTAACCGGTGAATTCATCAAAGGTCTTGATTTAACACTGGCTTATCGTTTTAACGATGTAAAAGTGGATTATCTTGACGGTATAGGTGAAAAACCTTTTGTTTTCCGTCATAAGGGGCTTTTTACAACCACATACTCCACTCCTTTTGATAAATGGAGTTTTGATCTGACTACCCAGTATAACGGACCTTCAAGGATTCCTTCAACAGAAATGAATCCTGAAGAATTTCGGAGGGAAAATGAATCTCCGGGATTTTTTATCATTCACTCTCAGTTAACCCGTCGATTTAAAACATTTGATCTGTATGCAGGTGTGGAAAACCTGACCGGATTCCGGCAGGACAATGCAATTGTATCACCGGATAACCCTTTCGGTGAGAATTTTGATGCCACTTTAATCTGGGGCCCCCTGACAGGGAGGATGTTTTATGCAGGTTTGCGTTTTAAAATAAAATAATGAGAGTGAAATCACATAAGTTGGAAATCATGAAAAAAAGTATTGTTTTTATTTTTCTTATATTTTTGGGTTTGGAAGCATTTCCTCAAAATATTGATACGTTGAAAATTACTACATCCGCACAGTGCGGAATGTGTAAGGAAACAATTGAGAAAGCTATGGCCTATGAGCGTGGGGTTACCTGGTCTGAATTGGATCTTTCAGATAAGGTTCTCTCGGTTGTTTATAAAACTAAAAGAACAGATGCTGAGAAAATCCGCAAAGCTGTATCTGATACCGGTTACGATGCAGACAATGTAAAAGCTGATGAGAGAGCGTATTCAAAGTTGCCAGCCTGCTGTAAGAAACCGGATGATCCGGATGCGCATAATTGTAGCTCCCACTAATTCAAAAAAAGCTTTCGAATTGAGTGGCTTTTGTCGAATAATTAAAGCAGACCCGCATTTCAGGTAAATGCCAGTGGCATTGGGGGGAGGTGGCAACCAGGGGATTGGAATGGGGCAACCATAAGGGATTGCCCCATTCTAAAAAAATAATTATTTATTCAATGACAACCGGATCTTTCACCTTTTCCTCCAGAAGGGCAACCTCCAGAACCTGCATAATATTTTCAATGTAATGAAAATTCAGTCCTGAGGTATAAATATCCTTTATCTCTTTCACATCTTTTAGATTTTCTTCCGACATAATGATATCGGTTATTCCTGCCCTTTTTGCTGCAAGAATTTTTTCTTTGATGCCACCAACCGGCAATACTTTACCTCTCAGGGTGATCTCACCGGTCATTGCTAGTTTTTTCTTCACTTTCTTTTGTGTGAAGGCTGAGGCAATGGATGTAACCATAGTAATACCCGCTGAAGGGCCGTCTTTTGGGATAGCTCCTTCCGGGATATGGACATGAATGTTCCATTTTTCAAATACTTCCGGTTCAATATTCAGCTCGTGACTGTGGGATTTAATATATTCCAGCGCTATTACTGCTGATTCTTTCATCACGTCTCCAAGATTTCCGGTAAGCGTAAGGTTTCCCTTTCCTTTGCTGAGACTTGTTTCCACGAATAATATTTCACCACCGACTGCAGTCCAGGCCAGACCTGTTACCACGCCAGGAAAATCATTACTTTCATATTTTTCCCTGACAAATCTTGGTGGGCCTAAAAGTTCCTCCAGATCTTTTGGTTTGATCATTTTCGGATATTCCTCTTCGAAAGCAATTTTTCTGGCAACTACCCGGATTATTTTGGCGATTTTTTTATCAAGCTGTCTAACACCCGATTCACGTGTATGAGATTCGATCATATACTCCAGTCCTTTAGGTGAAAACCGAAGGTCTGCCTTTTTAAGGCCGTGATTCTCAAGCTGCTTGGGAATAAGGTGTTTTTTTGCAATTTCGATCTTTTCTTCCACCAGATATCCTGATATATCGATAATCTCCATACGGTCAAGAAGCGCAGGATTAATCGAACTTACGGTGTTGGCTGTGGCTATGAACAATACTTTGGAAAGATCATAGTCCAGTTCCAGGTAATTATCATGGAAGGTTGAATTTTGTTCAGGATCCAAAACCTCAAGAAGGGCAGAGGCAGGATCACCGTGAAAGTCCCTGCCCACTTTATCGATCTCGTCGAGTACAAATACCGGATTTGAAGACTTAACCTTTTTAAGGTTCTGGATAATCCTTCCTGGCATAGCACCAATGTAAGTTTTCCTGTGTCCCCTGATCTCAGCCTCATCATGTAATCCACCCAGGGAAATTCTTACATATTTCCTGTTAAGAGCAGAAGCCACTGATTTACCCAGAGAGGTTTTTCCAACACCCGGAGGCCCTACAAGGCATATAATGGGTGATTTCAGATCTCCCTTGAGCTTCAGCACGGCAAGATGTTCCAGCATTCTTTCTTTTACCTTGTCGAGGCCGAAATGATCCCTGTCCAGTATTTTCTGGGCTCTTTTCAGATTAAAATTATCTTTTGTGAATTCGTTCCAGGGTAATTCGAGCATTGTCTGTACATAGTTAGTTTGCACAGAATATTCTCCTGAGGCAGGATTTAGCCTTGCTAATTTATCCACCTCTTTATCGAAGTGCTCGTTTATTTCTTTGCTCCATTTCTTCTTTTTTCCCTGATTTTTCAATTCATTAACCTCTTTCTCCATAGGACTTCCTCCAAGTTCATCCTGGATGGTTTTCATTTGTTGATGGAGGAGATATTCTCTTTGCTGCTGATCGAGGTCATGCTTTACTTTGGACTGAATATCATTTTTCAGTTCGAGCATCTGGACTTCCTTGGAAAGATATTCCAGCAGCCTGATGGCTCTTTTATTGAGATCGGAGAGTTCCAGCAGCTTTTGTTTTTCCGGGATCTCCATATCATTATTCGAAGACAGGAAGTTTATCAGGAAGGAAGGACTTTCGATATTTTTAACGGCGAAAGTTGCTTCAGGGGGAATGTTGGATGATAGCTTAATGATCTTCATTGAGAGATCTTTAAGTGATCCGACAAGCGCATTCATCTCATCCTTTTTGGATGATTTTTTAATATCTTCAAGGTTTTTGATGCGTGCCATAAAATAAGGCTTATCCGATACCAGATCGGATATTTCAAAACGTTTCTTTCCCTGAATAATTACAGAAGTGGATCCATCCGGCATTTCCAGTATTTTCAATACCTGGGCAACCGTTCCAATTTTATAGAGATCGGATAATTCAGGATCTTCGGTTTTGGGATCTTTCTGTGCAACGGTACCCAGTATTCTGTTTTTTTGGTATACCTCACGGATCAATTTTAATGATTTCTCTCTCCCAACAGTAATTGGAATCACCACACCGGGGAAAAGAACTGTATTTTTTAAAGGGAGTATTGGTAAAACGTCAGGAACATTAAGTTTCATAAGTTCATCAGCTTCTTCCTCCGACATTATAGGTATAAATTCCGCATCATCATCAAATCCTTCCTGAGAGAAAAAATTACTATAACTTAATTCAATATTCTTCTTCTTCATATATATCTATTCCTTTCTACTGACAAATAGTCTGGATATTTATCAAAATTACTTTTATTCTATCGAATACTAATGATGGTCAACTCTCATGCCAAAGCATGAATTACGAGAATTTTTTCTTATTTCCGGTATTTTTCTGTCATTTTAAATACTTCGTGGAGAATATTTTTTTCTGTTTCATCAAAACTGAGGCCTCTTCGTTCCATAACAATAGAGGCAACTTCATAAGCCCTGGAAAGAGAAAAAGTTGTGAATCCTCTTGCTCCCCCCCAGGAAAAGGAGGGAATGAAGTTCCGGGGGAATCCCGATCCGAATATATTCGCGTTAACCCCTACAACCGTTCCGGTATTAAACATAGTATTAATACCGCATTTGGAATGATCTCCCATGATGAGTCCGCAGAATTGCAGACCAGTATTAATGAATTTTTCTTCGGGGTAACTCCACAGTCTGATCAAAGCATAATTATTCTTGAGATTGGAATTATTAGTATCGGCACCGATATTACACCATTCACCGATTACCGAGTTTCCAAGGAAGCCATCATGGGCCTTGTTGGAATATCCCTGGATAACGGAATTATTGATCTCTCCTCCTACCTTAGAGTAAGGACCAACAGTGGTTGGGCCATATATTTTAGCAGATAATTTAACCACAGAACCTGCACATAATGCAAAAGGACCCCGGATAACACTGCCTTCCATTATTTCCGAATCTTTACCGATGTAAACCGGACCCGTTGTGGTATTTATAGTTGAGAATTCCACTTTTGCCCCTTCCTCAATAAAGATGTCATGTCCTGCCAGATTATTGGAAAGGCCGAGTTTGCTACTCTTTCTGTCAGACCTGATGTGTTCCATATCCACCCTGATCTGTTCACCATTCAGGCGAAATATCTGCCAGGGATGATCGAGGAATTGTATTTCTTTGCCCCATGCCTTTATCGAGTGAGGATGCAGATCAAGGGGATCAAAATGTTTTAATCCTTCCCTGTTAGTGCGGTAAGCAATGAGGCGTCCGTCTTTCGTGAGGCCTTCATGCATTTTAAGGTTTATGACAGGATTAGATATCTCACGGTCGGGTAATAATGATCCCGAAATAAGGATATTATCATCTTCGGGTTTAGCAGGAAACTTCGTGCTGAGGTATTTTTTTGTATGGTTGCTGAATTCCGCTTCAGGTATTAAATATTGCCATTTTTCCCGAATCTTTAAAATGCCTATCCTGAGTTCGGAAACAGGTTTTGTAAATGTTAAAGGAAGCAGATTCTCAAAGGAACTGTCGTCAAAAAAAAGGATGTTCATATGTTTTTATTTCAAAAATAAACAAAAAAACTCCGATAATTCAGAAGATTACCGGAGTTTTCCAACAATGTTTTAGGTATTTTAATTTTTCTTTTTGTCGTAATGCGACTTATACCTGTTCATAAATTTGTCTACACGTCCTGCTGTATCAACAAGTTTCATTTTTCCGGTATAAAAAGGATGGGATTGTGAAGAGATCTCCAGCTTGATCAGCGGATACTCTTTACCGTCTTCCATTTTTATTGTTTCTTTCGAAGGAGCTGTTGAACGGGTTGTAAATGTAAAACCGTTTGACATGTCCTTAAATACTACAAGCCTGTAATTTTTTGGATGAATTTCCTTTTTCATTTTTATTTCTGTTTCTTCTTCAACTTCAGTTTAAAACGGAATGCAAAATTAGATAAGTTTGGCATAAATACAAAATAATTATGATTTTTTTTAATTCAGACTTATGGGGTATAAAAATGAGCTTTCAGATTTTTCGTTTTTGGGAGCAGGAGGTTCATGATTATGTAAGATTTTTTTGTTTTTTGTGAAGCTTCACCTTTTCAGGCATAAACCTTTCAAAGGGGATCGAATCGTCGAGCATATAGCGATAGGTATGATGAGTTTTAGCCTTAACACCTCCTACAGCCTCATAAAGAGCGATCATCTTAGGGTTAAAATCGCCTACCCAGGACAATTCAATCTCGTCGTACCATGTTTTATTCACCATTTTTTGGTTCATATGCCAGAAAATTCCTGATTCTACTCCTGAATTCTGAAATTTCGGCACTACGCCAGCAGCCATTGCCCGGATTCGGGTAATTTTTTTATTCTTTTTCATATAGATGAACCGTATCATATTGAGCCAATGCATTTTCCCTTTCATGTGTTTAAGGATTTGATTGGCATCCGGCATTAAAATAAAAAATGCAACAGGTTTATTTTTATGGTAGGCAAACCAGATGATCTCTTCATCGAGGATAGGTCTGGCTTTTTCAAGTGTCGTTCTTATGGTTTTTTCTTTTAAAGGAGTAAAATCTTCCTTAAACTCGGACCATGCTTCCGAGTAAATAGAAATTGTATCCTTGATGAATTTATCGGCTTCTTCCCATTTAAAATGTCTAAACTGAAAATCCGGTTTTTTCCCAACCCATTCAGCAATTTTCCAGAAGCGGGAGGGGAAGGGTTTCCGCAGATCGAGATGGTAACTGAACTGCTTAAAAAATATATTAAATCCGTAACTTTCGAAAAGATCCCGGTAATAGGGAAGATTGTACGGCATACCGAAGCCCGGATGGGTAAATCCTTCAACCAGTAATCCCCAGAGAGAATCATTTTCCCCGAAATTTACAGGACCATCCATAGCTTTCATGCCTTTAGATCTGAGCCATTCAGCAGCTATATCAAAAAGTAAATATGCAGCTTTTCTATCATCAATGCATTCAAAAAAACCGCACCCCCCTGAAGGTATTTTTTCGGCCATTGCCTTTTCCTGATTGTAAAAAGCGGCAATCCGTCCAATTAATTTACCTCCGGATGTTTTAAGAACCCATCTTTTTGCCTCACCATTTTCGAAAAAGGGATTTTTGTCCGGATCAAACTGAGCTTCAATTTCTTTGTGCTGAGGACTCACCCAAAAAGGGTCGTTTTTATATATTAATCCGGGAACCTTTAAGAATTCGCTGGCTGTTTTTTTATCTTTTACTTCTTTTGTATACATACATAAACATTAAAATGAAAACCAGTTTTCAATGATCCTGTCTTTTTCTTCATTATCTGCTTCTTTTCTGTGGATAAATTCATTCTTCTTTTTTAAATATAGATAATCTTTTTCATAGCTCCCGACATTATTCACGATATTTTTAAGTGCATCAATAAAATAATGTACATCTTCATCTGTCATTGTGGGATGTAAAGACCATCTTACCCATCCGGGTTTTTGGGACAGGTCCCCGTGATTTATCCGGTCGGTAATTTCCTTCGATTTTTCATAACTTACTTCAAGAAGGAAATGTCCGTAGGTTCCGGCACATGCACATCCTCCCCTTACCTGAATGCCATAAAGATCGTTCAGTAGTTTAACCAGAAGATTAAAATGAATTTTTTCATGATAAAAGGAAATTATTGCAAGCCTGTCTTCGATTTGGTCTGCAAGTATATGTATTCCCGGTATTTTTCGAAGACCAGGAAAAGCAATTTTGAGGAGTTCTTCCTCTCTTGCCAGCATGTTGCTAACAGCCATTTTTTCTTTCAACTCAATTGCCAGGGCAGCTTTTATGGCTTCCAGGAAGCCCGGTGTGCCGCCATCCTCTCTTGCTTCAATATCATCAACATATTTGTATTTTCCCCAGGCATTTGTCCAATCTACCGTACCCCCACCCGGATTATCCGGCACTTCCGACTTATACATGGACGAATCAAAAATGAGTACTCCGGATGCCCCCGGGCCTCCAAGAAACTTATGTGGTGAGAAATAGATTGCATCAAGCTTCTCCATGGGATCTTCAGGATTCATGTTGATGTCGGTATAGGGAGCCGAAGCAGCAAAATCGACAAAACACAGACCTCCGTGTTCGTGCATAATTTTTGCCATCTCGTGATAGGGAGTTCCGATTCCTGTTACATTGGAACAGGCTGTAAAACTTCCTATTTTAAATCTGCGGTCCTGGTATAGTTTTAATTTTTCCCTGAGGTCATCAAGGTCAACGAGTAAATTTTTATCGGGTTTTATAATCACTACCTCTGCGATGGTCTCATACCAAGAAGTATGATTGGAGTGATGTTCCATGTGAGTTACAAATACGACGGGTCGGTTTTTCCCCTTCAGGCAATCGCTGTTCATCTGCCCACCACAACCTTTCAGACCCAGGATTCTCTGAAACTTCGTAACAACTGAGGTCATGCCGAACCCGGCAGTTATGATCACCTCCGTTTTGCTGGCATTGACATGTTTTTTTATGTAGTCGTGAGCATAATGATAACTTCTGGTCATCATTGTGCCGGTTGTATTGGTTTCTGTATGCGTATTAGCAACATAAGGACCAAAATCTTCCAAAAGCTTTTTTTCCAGAGGAAAGTACAAACGGCCACTTGCTATCCAGTCGGCATAGTGAATTTTCTTTTTTCCGTATGGACTTATGAAGCTTTCATTCAACCCGACAATATTGTTTCTGAATAATTCAAAATAATTCTCCAGATCTCCCATTTTTTTCGTTTAGTTCCTGCTCGATAGTTTTGACAACAATCTAAGGAATTCGATATATAACCAGATCAGTGTGACCATAAGGCCGAAAGCCCCATACCATTCCATAAACTTGGGAGCTCCGGCTTCTGCACCCCGCTCAATAAAATCAAAGTCGAGTACCAGGTTCATGGCAGCAACCACAACTACAACCAATGAGAAAATAATTCCCATGGTGCCGTTGCTGTGAATAAAGCCGACATTTATGCCGAAAAAACCAAGTATAAAGGAAAGGAAATATGCTATGGCAATTCCTCCTGTGGCTGCTACGATTCCCAGCCTGAGATTATCAGTTACTTTAATGATCCCGGACCGGTATATGGCCAGAAGGGCAAACAATGTTCCGAAAGTAAGGGCTACTGCATTAATGACAATCCCCGGATATTTGGCATCAAAAAAGGCGGAAATGCCACCGAGAAACAATCCCTGAAGGACCGAATATACAGGAGCAGTAATTGGGGACCATGACATCTTAAAAACTGTAATTAAAGCAGTAATAAAACCGCCTATCCCTCCGATTAACATATAGGTTTGCATAGCAGAAATATTGCCTGTTCCCATAAATTTCCATGTATAACCTGCGCCCAAAACAACAAGGAGTAGCATAAGGAAAACCTTGTTAACAGTGCCCCTTATAGTCATTGTCTCAACTCCGGCCTTTTCTCTTGCTGTTGAGAAAACACTTTTGGTTAATACAGGATTCGCCGATCTTCTTATATTCATTTTATTAGTTTATTGGTTTTCAAAGATAGAATTTTTTAAATAATCCTGATATGACAAAGGACATGCCAAATCATTTTGTGTCAGTAATGCTAAGCTGAGTTTTGTCATATCTTTACATTTTTGTTCTTTTGTACTTGCCTGCAAATTTATTGGTATGCGGAAAGCCCTTAAAAGGATCCGGGAAAGTGAGTTTCTTAAGAATGTTTTTACTCTGGTATCTGCTACCTCGGTTGCACAGGGTATTGCCCTGGCTATTTATCCTGTCCTTACCCGAATTTATGAACCGGCAGAACATGGCTTATTTGCTCTGTACATGAGCATTATCGCAGTTTCTGCTATGATCTCTACCGGTAAATACGAGCTGGCAATCATGATCCCCAAAAAAGAAAAAGACGGAATGAGTCTGGTCTTTTTATCTGTTATACTGTCCTTTTGTTTTAGTCTCTTTGTTTTTTTTATTATACTCGTATTCAGGGCAGAGATCCCGGTATGGCTGGGGAATCCCGATATTGGAAAATGGCTTTTATTTATTCCTTTATCCACCTTTATGATTGCGGTATTTCAAAGCTTTAGTTACTGGAATAACCGGTTTAAAAAATACCGGAACATTGCAGGGGCCAACCTGAGCCAGTCTATTATTAATTCAATAGTAAAACTAACCACGAGTAATAGCATTCCTACCGGCGGGGGATTGATTACCGGAGCTATTGGGGGGCAATTTGCCGGAATGACAGTATACCTGAAAAGATTCTTTTCAAAAGACAGGCTTTATTTAAGTCTTATTGGTATCAGGGATTTGAAAAACATTGCCAGAAGGTTTAGTTTTTTTCCAAGATATAATATGCCTCACTATCTGACAAATAATTTATCATCCAGCTTACCGATTTTCGTCTTCAGCTCCTGGTTTTCTCCCTTAGAGGTTGGACTATATTCACTGGGTTTTATGATGATCAACCGGCCGATGAACCTGATCACACACTCACTTACACAGGTATTCTCCCAGAGAGTTATTGAGAAGCATAATAAGGGTGAGAAGGTCCGTAACGACGTAAAAGGATTGGTTATCAGGCTTTTGAGTTTTTCTATTGTTCCTTTTGTATTGGCGGGAGTATTTGGTCCCGGATTGTTTTCCTTTGTTTTCGGAGATGAGTGGTTTGAAGCCGGACAGTACATGAGACTTCTTTTGCCCTGGCTTTTCGTTGTTTTTCTTTCTTCTCCCCTTTCATTCCTGCCCGATATACTTTCACTTCAAAAAAAGGCCATGTGGATTGATATCATTAAATTATTATTTAGAATAATTGCATTGGCCATTGGAGTGATAATGAATAATATAACCTTGGCAATCATGCTTTTTAGCGGAATTAGTTTCATTCTTGTTTCATATAGTCTATTTTGGTATGTAAATTTGTCAGCGCTGGCTGATAAAAGGACGGTAGAAATGACAGCTGATAAATTATTATAGAAGAATGAAAAAACTATCCAAAGCCTGTAAGGCCTTATCTCTTATTCTCCGGAAACCTGTTTTACTCAACAGGGTATTACAGGAGCCGAACCACTGGAAGGAACATTTGGATAACAGATATAATTTATCTCATGGCTTAGCAGTGACAGATCCTTCGGAATTGTTCGATAAGAAATATAATGAAGACCTTAAGCTTTTTACTTTTCTTGATGGCGGTTCTCTTGTTACCGATATAGCGCTCCTAAAAGGACTTGCAAGGAAGTATAATAATTGCCGTTATTTTGAGATCGGTACCTGGAGAGGGGAGTCGGCAGTTAACCTTGCTGATGTTGCCAGTGAGGTTTTTACTCTTAATCTGTCTGCCAATGAGATGAGAGAGTTGGGTGTTTCAGAGGAAACTATTGCCCAGCAGGGAATGTTTTCGAAGGATAACAAAAAAATCATCCATTTAAAAGGGAATTCGCGGACCTATAATTTTGCTGCCATAGCTAAAAAGTTTGATCTTATTTTTGTCGATGGATCTCATCATTATGAAGATGTGAAAAATGATACAGAAAAAGTTTTCAAACACCTTGTACATGATAATTCAATTGTTGTATGGCATGATTACGGAGTCACACCCGAGGATGTAAGATACGAAGTTTTGGCAGGAATTCTTGATGGATCGCCCCCCGAAATACATACTCATCTTTATCACGTAGCTCATACCAAATCTGCAATTTTTTTAAGAGAACAATTAAAAACAGAAAGCTTGCAAAAGCCATTCAATCCACACCATTATTATACGGTAAATATTAAATACAGACCAATTGAAAAAGGATAAATATAAAATACTCATTTTACCCTCCTGGTATCTTCCTGATGGTGGCGGTTTTTTTAAAGACCATGCAGAAGCTTTGCATTCAGGAGATTTCAGGGTTGATGTGCTTGTTAACCGGGTAATGGGAATAACCAGGCATTCACTCTATCAGATTTTAAAATCCAGAAGATACCGTGAATCTGTGGAAGGCCCTCTAAAAGTATTCAGGTCGGGATATCTTAAATGGCCCCTGATGGAAAAGGCTAATCTTCAAGGTTGGGTAAACAGGTACCTGGATATTTATGAGGAATATAGGAAAAAGAATGGTGACCCCGATATTATAATTGCGCACAGCTCAATATGGGCCGGATACGTTGCTGCAAGATTGAAAGACATTTATGATATACCTTACCTGTTGGTTGAACATAGAAGCAGATTTGCAAGAGACGTGGAAGCTGCCCAGGAAATGATCAGGGAGTGGTATTTTCCCTTTATCAGAAGTTCACTTGTAAAAGCAGACAAAATTATTACCGTTAGTAAAGCCATAGATAATCAATTGATCAGCATTTCTCCAGGAATACGAAACAAAATTAGCACAATCCCTAACCTTATTGACACGGATTTTTTCACTCTCCCTGAGAAAGAGAGAGACAAAGAACCTTTTATCATTATTTCATTCGGTATTCTGGAGTATGTGAAAGGATTTGACATTCTTATTAAGGCCTTTGCCGAATTTGTCCGGAATCATAATGGCGAGTCTTTTCTGCGAATAGGTGGCAGGGGAACAAAATTCAAAAAGCTGAAAAAACTGGCAAATGAACTGGGTGTTGGCGACCGGGTAAGTCTTCATGGTTATGTTCCCCGGGAAGAAGTAAAGAGAGAAATGCAAATGGCAAACCTTTTTGTCCTGCCAAGCAGATTTGAAGCATTTGGTGTTGTTATAATAGAAGCGATGGCTACGGGATGCCCTGTTATTTCTACCTATTCAGGAGGTCCGGAGTATATTGTTAAGGAGAAAGACGGGATTCTCATTGAACCGGAAAATGTACGTGCCCTTACCAAGGCAATTTCAAATATCTATAGTAATTATGAAAAATATTCCCCTGAAGCGATACGCCAGGACGTAGTACAAAATTACACCAAAGAAGTAATCCGTGATAGTTATCATCAGATAATCAGAAACATATTAGATGAAAAGAGTATTTCTCCAAAATAATCATGGTTTTTCATGGAACAGTAGCGGGAACTGTTTTGTGAAAGGTTATATTTTCGACAAATCAGGAAGGTTTTTTCGTGATGAGGATCTTCTCAGCTATTTTGGGGAGGTTGATTCTTTCGCAGATTTTGAGGAAAGAGTCAGATACGCCAACGGGAGCTTTTCTGTTGTGATGAAGAAAGATGAGGACTTGTTTATTGCTGCTGATAAGATCAGATCTTTCGCCCTGTTCTATGCAAGATTTGAAGGGAATTGGATTGTTTCGGATAACCCTTATTATATCACAGGAAAGGCAGAGCTTTCTGATAAAAATTCCCTTGCTTCATTGGAATTCCTTGCGACCGGCTATGTTACCGGCAATGAAACTCTAATTGAAGGATTGCGTCAGGTTCAGGCTTCTGAGATTATTCACCTGAAAAAGGATGATCTTTTTGCGAAGTTTTATTATACCTTCAGGGTCGCAGATACTATTGATGACAGTTATAAAGATATGAAGGCTGCCGGTATAAAGGTTTTTGAAAATGCCTTTAAGCGGCTTATCGTCAGTATGCAGGGTAAAACTGCTGTTATTCCGCTCAGCGGAGGTTACGACAGCCGGTTTATTGCCTGTATGTTCAAAAAATTCAATTATGAGAATGTAATTTGTTTTACTTATGGAAGAAAGGGAAATCCGGAAATTGAGATTTCCTCAGCAGTAGCTAAAAAGCTTGGCTTTAAATGGCATTATATTGAATATACTTCGGAATTGATAAAAGACTTTCTAAAGGATGATATGTTCCACCACTACTATCGATTTGCTTCCAATATGGTCTCTATGTTTTTTATGCAGGAATATTTTGCTGTTAAATACCTGAAAGAGAATGGGATGATTCCGGAAGACAGTGTTTTTATCCCTGGTCATTCCGGCGATTTTCTTGGTGGAAGCCAGCTGAACAAACATGGTAACCTCAATCTGGAAGAAGATGACAAGGCAATAGTTCAGAGAATTTATAATGTAAAATATTCTTATAAGAAACCTCACAGAAAAGAGGCAGGGAAGATCCTTGAGAGAATTAACAGGAGCCTGAAAGAAAAATATACCGGAAAGCAAAGTCTTGCATACTCAATTCATGAAGACTGGGATTTTAAAGAAAAACTGGCTAAATTCAACTTTAATTCTGTTACGACCTATTTATTTTTTGGTTATGAGTTCCGTTTACCCTACTGGGACCTTGAATTACTGGACTTTTTCAAATACCTTCCGCTTCATGCCAAGATTAATAAATACCTCTATGATGATATTCTTGCGAATGAGTATTTTGCTTCTATGGGTCTGAATTTTCGTGAAAAACTTCAGATGAGGGAGAGTGATCTGAGAATGCTCAGACTTAAAAACAGGATCAAAAAATACTTGCCTGAATCCCTTAAGCGAATTCTAAAGAAGTCGAAGGATGGCTTATTTTATAATGAAATTACAGCAAAGATGAGGATGGATCTTGAGAAAAAGGGAATTAAGATCAAAGTTTACGGCACCTCATTTAATTCTCTTATCGTCCAGTGGTATCATTATAAGGTCATGGAGTTTATTGAAGAAAATAAGTCGTAAAAAAATCCGGTATTTTATTAAAATATGCAAAAAAAACCTAAATTTGCATTCCTGAAATTATCATATTGTTGTGTTTTCAGGTAATCGGAGAATAAACAGACACTAGTTAGTAAAATGGTGGATGTAGCTCAGTAGGTTAGAGCACTGGATTGTGGTTCCAGAGGTCGCCGGTTCGAGCCCGGTCTTCCACCCAAAAAGAGGCTGTCTATTTTTTTAGACAGCCTCTTCTTTTATAAGCACTTTGTCAATGGAAGTTTGTTCACTGGCTATTTTCTTTTTCCTTTTTCTCTTGTCCATGTAGTTTCTCTTCCCATGAATCTCATGCCCATAACATATCCTTTTATTTTGAGTTGATCATAGTTACCATTTTCAAACCACATAAAAGCATCGTATGTTTTCCCGCTTTCCGGATCATAGATAGTGCCGTTTTCCCATTCCGCATCTTTTGAATCATAATTAAAATCTTTGAGAAGCAACAGATCAAGTAAAGGACGGTCTTTTAATTTATCGTCCGGATTTTCCTTATCTTTTTTCGGGACTCCATTCTCATTCGGTTCTTCAAGCCAGACAAGTTTTCCGTAGTATTTTCCATTTTTAGCCTTGTAGACCCACACTTGTGAGGTTCCCTTCTCTGTTAACCAGTATCCGCGGACTTCATCAGGATTCTGACTGAATATGCTAAGAGATAGAAATAGAAAGGAGAGCACAAATAATAATTTTTTCATAATGGTAGCTTTAAAGATTAGTTGCACCAAAATACTTCTTTTTTCCTAAACGGGAATACTGATTTGAATATTAATTTATCGTCCCTTCCCTTAAACTTTGGAAACAAGGAATCATTTGTTCCGGCCAATGATATTTTCCCGGGAAAAAATTTACTTCCTTTCGTAAATAATAAAAGTATGAGGATATTCATTTTTTTCACCTGCGGAGAATTCGTTCCTTTCGAGCTCTTTCCATTCATCATAATTTATTTCCGGAAAGAATGTGTCGGCTTCGAATTTTTGATGCACACGGGTTAGGTATAATTTCTTAGTATGAGGCAGGAATTGCTTATAAATCATTCCCCCGCCAATAACAAAGGCTTCCTTTCCTTCTTCCACACCAGCAAGGGCTTCTTCTACAGAATAGGCCATTTCACATCCCTCAAACTTTTCATTTTCCACGTCCGTTATTACCAGGTTTTGCCTGTTGGGAAGGGGGCCATTCGGTAAAGAAAGAAAGGTATTCCTTCCCATAATAACCTTGTGACCACTGGTGAGTTTTTTAAACCTTTTTAAATCATCGGAGATGCGCCAGAGTAATTCGTTGTTTTTTCCTATGGCATTGTTCTCGGCTATTGCTACAATTATTGATATGTCTTTGTTATATACAGGGCTCATAATTATACGGATATTTTAGCTTTTATGTGGGGCTGGGGATTATAATCCTTCAGGACAAAATCGTCATATTTAAAATCGAAAATACTATTTACAGAGGGATTCAGGATCATTTCAGGGAGTTTTCCGGGTTTCCTTGTTAACTGTAGTTTTACCTGTTCAATATGGTTCAGATAAATATGGGCATCTCCCAGACTATGAATAAATTCTCCCGGTTTGTACCCGGTTTCCCGGGCCATCATCATTAGCAACAGAGCGTAGGAAGCTATGTTAAAGGGAACTCCGAGGAAAATATCCGCACTTCTTTGATAGAGCTGACAGGATAGTTTGCCTTCTGCCACATAAAACTGAAAAAGGATATGACAGGGGGGAAGAGCCATTTTATCCAGATCACCGACGTTCCAGGCACTGACTATATGTCTTCTGGAATCCGGCTTATTTTTTAGTGATTCAATTACACTCCTGATCTGATCAATATTCTTTTTATCAGGAGCTGACCAGGACCGCCATTGATAACCGTATATTTTCCCAAGATCACCATTTTCATCGGCCCATTCATTCCAAATTCTCACCCCGTTTTTATTTAAATATTCTGTATTTGTGTCTCCGCTTAGAAACCATAATAATTCGTGTATGATGGATTTGAGATGTAATTTTTTGGTTGTTAATAAAGGAAAGCCTTCAGAAAGATCAAATCTCATCTGATATCCAAAGGTGCTAAGAGTGCCTGTGCCAGTTCTGTCATCCTTTTTAATTCCTTTATTCAGCGTGTGTTCCAAAAGATCAAGATACTGCTTCATAGTTGTTTCTGTAATTATTTAAGTACTCTCATCAATCTATCCTGATATTAATCCCAATGAATATTCAGACTGTAAATTTATAGAATCTGAAGGAGGTACTGAAAGAATTTATGATCTTAATATAAACAAGATTTAAGCATACAAACTTTTCTGATTATATTCGCTAAAAATTTTTGCAGTAACACCGATATCGGACATTATGGACAGACAATAATATTAATTGTTTATGCAGGTATTGAATGATCCTGTTTTTTATTTTTTATATGATCATATTATTTTGTTTTGGAAGTTTATTGAGGCGATATGTAATAATTCCGGGATTGCATATAAAATCGAAGGATAGATTTTAGCGGTTTTATTTCATTATCTATATATTTACAGGAATATTATCTTCTATGAAAAGAAGACTCATTGGTATATTTGTTTTAGTTACGGCTTGCAATGCCTTTCTGAAATCACAGGTTTCACTGGTTTCATCAGATACTTTTGCCTGTGATACTCTGCATTCAATGGTATATCTTGAACCTGCTGAATCCTATGATACCATCACTTCGTTGAGCTGGACCATTAATGATACTATTGACGGCAGTACCGGTGACAGCCTTGTTATTATGCTTGAAAAGCCAGGTATATATTCAGTAAAAGCCAGGATTAACGGAAATTCTCACCTAACACTGAACCCTGATTTACGGGTTTTCAGCTCTCCGGAAGCAGGTTTTCAGTTTTATGATACCACCTCAAATTATGATTTTACCTATGTTTTTCGGAGTTCACCACAGCCGGATGACACATTAAATTATACATATCTCTGGCTGATTGACGGTGAGGAAGCAGGAGATTCCCCGGTTATTACTTATTCTTTTCCTGAAACCGGACGCTTTCCAGTTACCCTTAATATAACCAACAGTGAAGGCTGTACTGCAAGCCATTCGGAAAATGTTGTAGTTACTGAATTACTTAAATGTCCCAATGTGTTTACTCCAAATATGGATGGATACAATGATTTTTTTTCTGTAAAGACAGATGGTAATACCCTTTATGATTTCCGGGTTTACAGCAGATCAGGTCTGGAAGTGTATCATACGGAATCACCGACAATATTCTGGGACGGAAGGTCGCTTTCCGGAGTCGAAATGCAACCGGGTATATATTATTTTACTATTGAATCACTGAATAAACCGGAACAAGAAGAAATCAGCGGTTTTGTACATTTGATCCGTTAGTGGTTGCCATATCTGTATTAATTTTAAATAAGCTACTTTCCTTATTGGGAACAAATTTAGTTTAAGCTGGATTTCATATATTTGGAAAAACGTAAGATTATATTATCAGAATTTTATATGCTAATCCTTTTAACCTAAATCTATCGGGATGCGAAATTTTTTTTTAAGGTATTCCTATTTGTTAATCTCTTTGTTTCTTATTTATCCATTTGTTCTTTTTGCTGACGAAAAACCTGATACAGCAAACTATAATGATGAAAATCCTGTCGACCAGGAGAGTGTTATTAGAGGAGAAAGGCTCTTTCACGGACTTGTATATCAGGGAGATAAATCGGTTAATTGTGCCTCATGCCAT
This sequence comes from uncultured Bacteroidaceae bacterium, assembly GCA_964426915.1. Lineage (GTDB taxonomy): Bacteria > Bacteroidota > Bacteroidia > Bacteroidales > CAYRTD01. The sequence continues at coordinate 21,865 of CAYRTD010000033.1, forward strand.
AATGTAAGAATAAATCTTAGTGATACAATCAATTGGAATCCCGATGCCTGGGAAATTTCTGTAAAATACCATGATCTTAACGCTGAAGATCTGGAAAAGGTCTTGTTAAAACCCTCCGGGATCAAATTATCAGAGGTCCATGGTGGAATCGATCTTTCCTTTGAAGATATCACCATGATAAAAGCCTATATGGATGTTGTCGCTGAGGAAGGACTCGCAAAGCCCAAGCCTATTGCTAACCGGCTTATATTTTTTGTATTACTTCTTATACTCTTCTTTTTTTCATTAACGGATATTATCATAACAAAAAAGATCTCTCAAAAGTGGATACACCTTGTTATTATTCTTAGTTCAGGTTTTTTTATGACCAAAATACTGGTGGAAGAAGCAATTGATGTCGGCAGATCAGAGCATTATGCTCCAAACCAGCCGGTTAAATTTTCACATGCCGTTCATGCAGGACAGAACCGGACGGATTGTTACTATTGCCATCCTGAAGCGGAATACAGTAAATCAGCTGGAATTCCGTCTCTTAATGTATGCATGAATTGTCACCTCATTGTCAGGAGTGGCTCACGATCGGGTTCATGGGAAATAAATAAGGTGATTACTGCATATGAGGATGGGGATCCTATCGAATGGATCAGGGTTCATCATAATCCCGATCATGTATTTTTTAGTCACGCACAGCATGTAAGCATAGGAAATGTAGAATGCCGGGAATGTCATGGTGAAGTTGAAGAGATGCACAGGATAGAACAGGTGTCTGATCTTTCTATGGGTTGGTGTATAGAATGTCACCGTGAGAGTGAGGTTAGTTTTCATTCCAATAATTTTTACAGTAGTTATGAAGACCTGGTTGAAGAAGTTAAACAGGGGGAAGTGAATGCTGTGACCGTCGAGAGAGTTGGTGGAACAGAATGTATGAAATGCCATTATTAGGATAATTCCCGTTTTACTGAATAATATCAGTTCTCTTATAATTGAACAATACAGGTATGGACAAAAGAATAAAAAAACAAAGATTAACGGAGGATTCTTCTGAACAGAAATATTGGAGTAGTCTTGAAGAATATAATAATATATCCGGGAATGATGAAGAGGCGATTGAAGCTGATCATAAAAGCTCAGTACTGGGACTTTTTGAAGATAAGATTGCAAATTCCAAAGCATCAAGAAGAGATTTTCTTAAGCTTTTCGGCTTTAGTCTGACAAGTGCAGCCCTTGCTGCTTCATGCGAAAGACCAGTTCAAAAGGCTATTCCCTATATAATACAACCTGAAGAAATTACACCTGGAAAGGCCTTGCATTATGCTTCCACATTTTTTGATGGTAAGGATTATTGCAGTCTTGTAGTAAAAACCCGGGAAGGAAGACCTATCAAAATCGAGGGTAATACCCTTTCTCCATATAATAAAGGTGGCACAACTGCCAGGGTTCAGGCCTCAGTTTTGAGTCTTTACGACGATGCCCGTTATAAAAAACCCTCTAAAAGAGGTATTGAGACATCCTGGGAAGATGCAGACAGAGAAATTATTCAGGGTCTGCAAAATGCCGACAAGCCTGAAAAAGGTATTGTACTTCTTACTCCCACCGTAATTTCTCCCACAACCAAAAAATTGATCGGTAATTTTAGGGAGAATTATTCCAATTTTCAGTGGGTCCAATACGATTCCATTTCACATTATGCCATAAGACAGGCACACGAATCTCTTTACGGGGCTTCCATAATACCGGACTTACGCTTCGAAAAAGCGGATGTAGTAGTAGGCTTTGGAGCTGATTTTCTGGGTTCGTGGCTTGCGCCTGCGCATTTTATTCCCCTTTATGCAGAAAGAAAAAAACTTCACTCCGGACAAGCTGATATGCTCAGGCATTATCAATTTGAATCGGGAATGACGGTGACCGGAAGTAATGCCGATCACAGATTTCCGGTAAAACCCGGTGATGAAAAGAAAATACTGATCTCAATTTATAATCAGCTAGCCAGCCGCTTTGGCCAGCCGCTTCTTGATCCGACAGAGATAAATGAAGATATTTCGGTCGTTGTGGATGATCTGGAAAAAGCCGGGAACCGCTCTCTTATTGTATCCGGAAGCAATGATCCTGAATGTCAAATCCTTGTTGCTTCAATTAACCAAATGCTGGGAGCCGTTGGTACTACAGTCGATTTGGATAACCATTTACAATTGGCAGCCGGAGATGACAGGGAAATGTCGGATCTAGTGAACAGCATCCTTGAAGGAAAGCCAGGAGCTCTGATCATTCACGGAGTAAATCCTGTATATGATTACCCTGACGGAGCATCCCTTGGCGATGCAATTTCTAAGCTCGACCTTTCTGTTTCATTATCATGGATACTCAACGAAAGTTCGGAAAGCTGTCAGTATATATGTCCGGAACATCACTACCTGGAATCCTGGGATGATTCGGAGGTAATTCCAGGCATGCTCACTTTGACTCAGCCAACAATAAATCCGATATTCACTACAAGATCCATGCAGGATAGTCTCTTAACATGGATGGACAGCAGCGAGAGCTATGCCGATTATCTCAAATCCAATTGGGAAAATGAATTTTGGGACGGAAAGAACAGGTTTTCCGATTTCTGGAATAAATGTCTTCAGGAGGGTGTATGGAATTATGAGATCAGAGATAAAGAGGCCCGTGAATTCAACTCCCGTGGCTTATCCGATATCAGTTTCGATAAAGAAGAGAAAAGCTTTAGTATCATATTGAGCGAGAGTGTACAGATGGGCGACGGGAAATACGCCAACAATCCATGGCTACAGGAACTTCCTGATCCTGTGGCAAAAATATGCTGGGATAACTTTCTGTCTGTTTCTCCTGAAGATGCATCAGATATGGGAGTTAAAAACGGAGATCTTGTAATGCTTAACAAAAGTATTGAATTGCCTGTTTTGATCCAGCCGGGACAGGCCCGGTCGACTGCTTCTGTTTCTCTTGGATACGGGAGGAGGTTTGCCGGAAATGTAGGGGACAACCTCGGAGTCAATGCCTTTGAAATGGTAAAGATAATAAATGGAAGAAGAAGTTATTATATAGAAGGAGTATCTGTTGAACCCACCGGGAAGGATATCATTCTTGCTCTTACCCAGACGCATAATTCCATGGAAGGCCGCCCTATTGTAAGAGAAGCCAACCTTGATGAGTACCGGGAAAGTGCTGATGCAGGAAATGAGTTGCACGAGGAAAATGAATCTCATCATAAAACACTTTACCCTCCGGTGGAATTCGATGGATTTCACTGGGGATTAGCGGTGGATCTGAATGCCTGTGTTGGATGTAATACCTGTGTGATTGCCTGCCAGGCTGAAAATAATATTCCTGTTGTGGGGAAATCGGAAGTATACCGCCGTAGAATTATGCACTGGATAAAAATAGACCGTTACTATTCTGAGGAGCCCCGAAACCCTAAGGTATCCTATCAGCCGAATATGTGTCAGCATTGTGACAATGCCCCTTGTGAAAATGTTTGTCCGGTATCTGCGACTAATCACAGCTCTGAAGGTATTAACCAGATGTCTTATAACCGTTGTATCGGAACAAAATATTGCATTAACAACTGTCCTTACCGTGCACGCCGTTTCAACTGGTATCAATATGTGAATAATGAAGAATTTAATTATAATGCCAATTCCGAGCTGGGAAAGATGGTACTTAATCCTGATGTCACTGTCAGGTCGAGAGGTGTGGTCGAAAAATGTTCATTTTGTGTACAAAGAATACAGGAGAAAAAGTTGGAGGCGAAACTTGAAAACCGTCAGCTCCGTGATGGTGAAATACAGCCGGCTTGTGTACAGGCTTGTCCGGCCGGAGCTCTCGTATTTGGAAATCTTAAGGATAAAAACAGCAGAGTATCAAAAATGTTTGCCGATGCCCGTAATTATCACTTGCTGGAACAGTTACATACCCTGCCTAGTGTGGGATATCTAACAAAGATCAGGAACGAAAAAAAGAGTTAATAAAATTTAAAATTCCTCCCAATGTACAATAAGGATTTAAGAGGACCACTAGTTGAAGGAGACAAAAGCTACAGTCAGATCAGTTCTGATATTATTGCCCCTATTGATACACGACCGGGTACCTGGTGGTTCATAGCCATGGCGATAGGAAGTTTGGCATCTCTCTGGGGAGTATACGCCATATATGAAACACTGGCCAAAGGAATTGGAACCTGGGGTGTGAATAATACCGTTGGATGGGGATGGGCGATTATAAATTTTGTATGGTGGATAGGAATCGGGCATGCAGGAACGGCTTTTTCTATATTTTTGCTTATCCTGCGCCAGAAATGGAGGACTTCCATAAACAGGGCTGCCGAAGCTATGACGGTGGTGGCTGTAGGATGTGCCTCACTATTTCCTGCCCTGCATATGGGAAGAATCTGGCTGGCTTTTTATATTTTCCCTTATCCCAATACCCGGGGCCCCTTGTGGGTTAACTTTAATTCACCCCTGTTCTGGGATTTTATTGCTATCACTGCATATTTACTTATCTCTTTCTCATTCTGGTACCTGGGCATGCTTCCCGATTTTGCGACCATAAGAGACAGAACGAAATCGAAAGTAAAAAAAGCTGTTTATGGTTTCTTTTCCATGGGCTGGACAGGCTCTTCAAGACAATGGACCAGGTTTGAGTCACTGAGTTTCATATTGGGAGGAATTGCTGCGGTACTTGTTGTTTCGGTGCACTCCATCGTATCGACCGATTTCGCAGTTTCTGTCGAGCCGGGCTGGCATACCACAATTTTTCCACCGTATTTCGTAGTAGGTGCAATTTTTTCCGGATTTGCCATGGTTGTGACCTTAATGGTGATTATCAGGAAAATCTATAAACTGGACGACTATATTACCAACAGGCATATGGATGCCATTGCCAGAATATTGATCTTTATATCGCTGATAATGGGTACAGCCTATCTGACAGAGATTTTTGTTGCATGGTATAGCGGGAATGATTTTGAGATCTTTACCTTTTTTCATAACCGGATCGGGGGACAGTATGCCGTTCAGTTCTGGATAATGTTTACATGTAATGCCTTGATTCCCCAGCTCTTCTGGATAAAAAAAGTCCGAAGCAGCATGCTGGCATTATTTATCATTTCCCTTTTAATAAATGTCGGAATGTGGTTTGAACGATTCAATATCGTGGTTACTTCACTGGGAAATGATTACCTCCCTTCCAACTGGACCGGATATGCCCCTACACTCACTGAAGTCGGAATCTATGTTGGAACACTGGGCCTGTTTACAGTTGGTATTCTGATGTTCTTTCGTTATATACCTATGATTGCTATTTCGGAGGTAAAATCGGTGCTTAAGATAGGAACTAGAAAAGACGATTAATTAAAAAATAATCTAATGGACGGCTTCTTTAAAGTTGGTGTTTTTGATGAAGAGGAGAAATTGATTTCTTCTCTTAAGAGCCTTGATGACAAGGGAATAAGTGTATATGAGGTTTATACCCCTTATCCCATACACAGGGTTCTGAAAATATTAAAGCGAAAATCCAGGCTTCCCACTGCCGCATTGATATATGGAATTGGCGGAGCTCTGGCTGTGCTTGCATTTTTATATTATACAGCTGTTATTAGCTGGCCGATAGATTATGGTGGTAAACCTTTCAACACCTTCCCTTCTTTTATTATTATCACCATTGTACTGACAATTTTTATCGTGACCATTGCCAGCCTTGGCACTTTTTCAGCCCGGTCAAAACTTGTTCCCGGAAACGAAAATCCTATTTTCGATGAGCGGGCAACTGATGATAAATTCATTATAGTATTAATGAAATCTGAAGTCGATGAAGAAAACTTCGAAGAAGCCTCCCGTATCATGAAAAGCGGAGGTGCCGTGGAGATTGTTGAGAAAACATTTGAAGGAAAAAAATTATAATTATGGTAAAGAAAAAAGGATTGATTTCTGGTATAGCTGTTTTTTTACTGATCCTGTTATCTATATCCTGTGAGAATGACAGAAACCATCCGGGATATGATTATTTTCCGGATATGTTTTATTCAGAAGCTTATGAAACCTACTCGGAAAATCCTGTCTTTGAGGATGGGAAAACACTGCGGGAACCTGTTGAGGGAACTATTTCCAGGGAATTTATCCCTTTTCAGTTTACCAATGAAGAAGGGGAGAGGGAAAGGGCCGGTGAAGAACTTACAAATCCCTATGCCGGCGATGAAAGTGTACTGGAGCGGGGCAGAGATGTATATGAGTCTTTTTGTACCGATTGTCATGGCGATGAAGGAAAGGGACAGGGATTCCTTTATACCAGTGGGATGTATGCCGTTTTACCAAGAAGTCTCGTTGGAGAAGTTGCCAGGAATCTGAAAGACGGGGAGATCTATCATTCAATTACCCTGGGATTTGGATCGATGGGACCTCACAAAAGCCTGGTAAGACCTGATGACAGATGGAAAGCTATAAGCTACATTCGCCAGGTATTACAGGAAAATGCCTTAGAAGATAACACGAATTCTGAATAATAATAGAACAAAAAGCATACACCATGAAGGAAGAATTTAAAGCATCCACCAGCTTCCGTCTGATAGCCTGGATTTGCATTTTTATAGGCCTGGGAGGCTTTGTTTATGGGTTTTTGGAGGCACCCGAGCGCACATGGGCGAATTATCTTCTTAATAATTATTATTTCTTCTCCGTTGCCATGGGTGGTGTTTTTTTCTATGTAATTCAATATATATCCCAATCCGGCTGGTCAGCTGCCTTTAAGAGAATCCCCGAAGCTTTTATGTCATATCTTCCTTTTGCCGGTATCTTTTTTGTAATTCTTTATGCCGGGATACATTCTCTTTACCACTGGAGTCATGAGGAAGCAATAATGCATGACGATCTTATCCGGCATAAAACGCCCTATCTGAATGTTACTTTCTTCATGATAAGGATATTAATTTATTTTTCTTTATGGATATTTTTAACCGGATTATTAAGACGCTATTCATTAAAAGAAGACCGGAAAGGTGGGATTAAGTATTTTAAAAAATCAGAATTTTATTCGCGTATCCTGATCTTTGTGCTTGCCATAAGCTTTACCTTTTCCGCAATCGATTGGATCATGTCCCTCTCTCCGCATTGGTATTCCACAATATTCGCACTTAAGCAAATGGTCTCTGCCTTTCTTCATGGTGTATCCATAATGATACTTATTATCTTCATTTTACATAAAAAAGGATATTTCGCCTTTCTTAATGAGTACCATCTGCACGACATGACCCGCTATCTTTTTATGCTTGCAATCGTTTGGGGTTATTTCTGGTTTGCACAGTTCATGCTTATATGGTATGGAAACATTCCCGAAGAAACCGTGTACTACTATTACCGCTGGCACGATGGATGGAAAACCCTGTTTTTTGCCGAGATCATTCTTAACTGGGCAGTTCCATTCTTTTTACTTTTACCAGTGAGGGCCAGTCGTAATATGACCGTAATTACCATTGTTGTTGTTGTTCTTATTGCCGGGCAGTATGTTGAACATTTTTTACAAATCATTCCCGAAACAAGTGAAAAGTTGCAGTTTGGATTTATCGAGATATCTACTTTTATTGGGTATGCAGGATTATTTTCCTTTATTGTGATCACATCTTTGCAGAGGAGAAAAATTTTGCCGGTTAACCATCCTTATCTTGGGGAGAGCCTTGAACATCATTTTTAAGTGTCTGTCCATAATGTCCGATATACTCATTCAGTAATATATTTAAGGGGTATTCGTGAGCTCGTTATCACTCGGTTCTGCGTTGCTGCAAAAATTTTAAATC
>CAYRTD010000034.1:0-29479 GCA_964426915.1 uncultured Bacteroidaceae bacterium
CCGAAGCTTTAGCGTAGGTGGGTTTACCTCCGAAGCTTTAGCGTAGGTGGGTTTACCTCCGAAGCTTTAGCGTAGGTGGGTTTACCCACCGAAGCTTTAGCGTAGGTGGGTTTACCCACCAAAGCTTTAGCGTAGGTGGGTTTACCTCCGAAGCTTTAGCGAAAGTGATCTTTGATTACCGAAGCCTTAGCAAAGGCAATTATCAATCCTCCGAAACTTTAACAAAGAATTAAATCACCTGCAAAATTAAAATTTTTTCATTTAATTCTCTTATTTATTAGGGATTCCTTTTTAGCTATTAAAACTTCTTTTTTCCTCGGTGAGTATTCTGCGTATCTCATCAATATTCTCTGGTAAATTCTTTTTAGCAATTTCCCATATCATCTCATAATCAATCCCAAAATATTCATGAGAAATTATATTCCTCAATGCATACATTTTTCTCCACGGAACATCGGGGTATTTTTCTTTAAAATCCTGAGGTAAATTATTCGTTGCTTCTCCGATAATTTCAAAATTCCGAATTACGGCATCAATGATCAATATATTATCTTTAAAAGGTAATCGGTAATCGGTGGGATCGGTAATCGGTGGGACCTTCTTTTTAACCCATAAAAGATAAAAGGTAATCGGTAATCGGTGGGATCGGTAATCGGTGTGACCTTCCCTTTAACCCATAAACGATTAAACCCATAAACGATTAAAAGGTAATCGGTAATCGGTGGGATCGGTAATCGGTGGGACCTTCCCTTTAACCCTTAAACGATTAAACCTATAAACCCATAAACGATTAGAAGGTAATCGGTGGGATCGGTAATCAGTGTGACCTTCCCTTTAACCCTTAAACGATTAAACCTATAAACCCATAAACGATTAAAAGGTAATCGGTAATCGGTGTGACCTTCCCTTTAACCCATAAACGATTAAACCCATAAACCCATAAACTATTAAACCTATAAACCAATAAACCATCCACTTGTTACCTAAATATCATGGCAAACAAAAATCACAGCAAAAACCCTCAAAACAATAATCATGATCACTCCGGCAATAAGCACGGAAATCATGATAATCACGATCATTCGTCACATCATGAGCACATGATAAAGGATTTCCGGACAAGGTTCTGGATATCATTGATCGTTACGATACCCATTCTTGCTCTCTCGCCAATGGTCCAGGATATTTTTGGCTTCGAACTGGATTTTAAGTATAGCAAATATGTCCTGTTCGTCCTTTCTACTTTCGTATATTTTTATGGAGGCTGGCCTTTCCTTACGGGTCTTGTGGATGAGCTGAAAAAAAAGCAACCGGGTATGATGACCCTTATTGCCGTAGCCATAACCGTGGCCTGGGGATACAGCTCGGCCACTACCCTTGGTCTGGAAGGAAAGACCTTTTTCTGGGAGCTGGCAACCCTGATAGATATTATGTTACTCGGTCACTGGATAGAAATGAAGTCGGTAATGGGTGCATCAAGATCCCTTCAGAAACTGGTAGAGATGATGCCGACCAAAGCCATCAGGGTTAAAAACGGAGACACCGAAGAAGTTAGAGTAGATGAACTTGAAGAAGGGGATAAAGTCCAGGTGAAGCCGGGTGAAAAAATTCCTGTAGATGGCAGGATCCTGGATGGGAAAAGCAACGTGGATGAGTCGATGGTAACCGGTGAATCCAAACCGGTAACAAAAGCTGAAGATGATAAGGTCATCGGCGGAACGGTAAACGGAAACTCCTCCCTTACCATTGAAGTGCAGCAGGCAGGCGATAATGCCTACCTCAGTAAGGTTATCAAAATGGTGCAAGAAGCTCAGGAAGGAAAATCGAAAACCCAGCACCTTGCCGACAGGATCGCCTTCTGGTTGACCATTATTGCCCTCACAATTGGCTTCGGCACTCTTGCAGTATGGCTAATCCTGGGCAGGGAGTTCGTTTTTGCCCTTGAACGAATGGCCAGCGTTATGGTAATTACCTGTCCGCATGCCCTCGGACTCGCTGTTCCGCTTGTGGTAGCAATATCCACGGCTATCTCGGCAAAACACGGACTGTTAATCCGCAACAGGACAGCCTTTGAGAATTCCCGAAAGATAACCTTGTTTGCTTTCGATAAAACCGGTACTCTTACCAAAGGGAATTTTGGAGTGAGTAATGTAACATCACTCAACGATTCCTATGATGATAAAGAAATACTTAAACTTGCCGGCGCACTGGAATCCAAATCGGAACACCCTTTGGCAGAAGGAATAATGAAAAAAGTTGAAGAAGACGAAATAGATATTCCTGAAGCTAAAGATTTTGACACCATTAGTGGCGAAGGAATTGAAGGGGAAGTTAATGGCAAGAAGGTAAAGGTAGTAAGTCCGGGCTATCTTGAGAAAAATAATATTGATAAACCTGATAATCTTGAGGAAAACGAAAGGGAGACAAGGGTATTTGTGGTGGTTGATGGTAAACTTGCCGGAATGATAGCCCTTTCGGATGAGATAAGGGAAGAATCGTATGAGGCCGTAAAAACCCTCAGGGATAAGGGCATGAAAGTATACATGATAACAGGCGATAATGAAAAGGTAGCCAAAAGTGTAAGCGACGAACTGGATCTTGATGGCTACTTTGCAGAGATCCTGCCCGATGAAAAAAATGAAAAGATCAAAAAATTTCAGGAAGATGGGGAGTTTGTAGCCATGACCGGTGACGGTATTAACGATGCTCCTGCCCTGGCCACTGCCGATGTGGGTATTGCAGTGGGTTCAGGTACAGATGTTGCTGCTGAAACTGCCGATATCATTTTAGTGAACAGCAATCCACGCGATATTGTAGCTCTTATCCTTTTCGGCCGCGAAACTCACAAAAAGATGATACAGAATTTCATATATGCTACGGCCTATAATGTTGTGGCGATACCCCTGGCAGCAGGAGTATTGATAAGTGCAGGAATTGTGATCAGTCCGGCCCTTGGCGCACTGCTTATGAGTCTGAGTACAGTGGTGGTGGCTATAAATGCACAATTATTGAGAAGGAAGTTGAAGGTTTCGTAAGCATAGTTATGGGCTTTTCAAAGTATAAAATCTCGCCCCATAATCGTACCAATCCCTTTCGCCTCCGGTTTCTGAAAATATTAAGCTCTTGAATTTACATTTTGGTCAGATTCATTTTTATCGGTAAATGTGTGTTTCAGGCAGTCCAAGAGCTCAATTATTATTCTAAAATAAGGATTTTTTGAAAATTGATGGTTTTAACGGGATATTTTTGGTTTTTATTTTTTAACATAATGATAGTACTTGTTAATTGAATACGCCCATATATTCTTCAATGTATAATTTTACTAATCTACATTATTTTGTGACATAGCCAGCATGTTCCATTCCTTTACTTCGCATTCCCGGCAGAGACGCCCAGGATTGGTCGTCTCTACATCCCCACTCAAAGGTAATCTTCAGGCCTGATGGTTTATCCTTCATGGTTTATGATCCATCTATCCCCCATGTTCTATGGTCTATGGTCTATGGTCCATCTATCCTTCATGATCCATCGTCCATCCATTGCGCATTTACTGTTCTGATTTTCTTTTATAACCTATCTTCTTCCCAGGTTTAGGATTTTCATGCTTTTCAATTAACTCATCCAGGTAAATAAAGACTAATTTTATGTTTTTGTCATGGTTAGTAAGTTTCTTTTTGATCTCCTCGATTTCAAGCTTGATGCTTAGATTATCTGTTAATGCTTCTCTGATTTTAGTGAAAATGCGGACGATCTGTATGTTTACCTGGATTGCTCTTTCACTGTTTAAAACACTCGCAAGCATTAACACTCCATGCTCTGTAAATGCAAAAGGGGGCAGACGTAAACCCATTTTATCGGAATTGGAGGTCGCAAATTGCGTCCTCCAATTTGCAAACTCCTCTTTTGTTAATTCGAACATAAAATCTTCGGGGAACCTGCCTCTATTTCTGCGAACGGCTTCTTTTAAACGTTTTGTCTCTACTTCATATAATTCAGCAAGGTCTCTGTCAAGCATTACTTTTTTATTCCTGATCAAATAGATCTTATTCATTAGAACTTCATCAGGGATAGCAATTATCTGGTTCTTTTTAGTCATGGCATACACTTTTATTAAATATTTTTATGACCGCAATTTGCGATCTTAAAACATTTTGTTTCCTGGAGGATGATACTTCTCCACCCCCCTCTACTCTTATTATAAAAAACAGCAAAAAATCAGCCTCAGAATTAGAAGTTTTTTCGTGCATCACATGAATAATGTACGCTATCACAAAAGAAATAAGGTTTGAAGATGATATATTGTGAAAGAAGTTTGATATGGGGGTTAATTAAAGATTTTTTTGCAGATATATTCTGTACATGTCACCTCCTGATTTTTGGAACATAAAACCGTGCCCCGTAATCGTACCAGTTTACCTTTCCATTATAAACATCATAAAGAAGTTCGATCCTTATGATGGTAGGGTCGTTTATCCAAAAATATGTTATGACAGACCAGCATTATACAAAGAACGTTTTTTTAGAAAAATATCATGAGTTTTAAATCATTGCTGCCTTGGATCCTTTAAGATAATCCTGGATTGATGAGATTTTCAGTAATTTTTCTTTTTGATCATCCTGAAGTTTGATTTCCTTATTTCCACTTATTAGAGATTCAAGGGGTATGCCAAGATACCTGTTCAGTAAGGTAATCATTTTTAAGGTTAATGCTCTTTTTCCATTTAAAACTTCCGACACACGGGTCTTACCTCCAAACAATGGAGCTACATCCTGTTGCTTTAAATTCATTTGTTCCATCCGGAACTTTATGGCTTCAATGGGATCCGGTGCATCCATTTGATGATGCTCCTGTTCATATTTCTCAACAAGCAATGATAGGATTTCGATCTCTTCTCCCTTCGGGCTGTCCGGTTCAATGGCATTTTCAGTGCTGTGGATCAGCTTATAAATCCGCTCGCAGGCTGCATTATATTCCTGCTCTGTTTTTAATATTTTAGTTTTCATAACGTATCGTTTTTGCATCAATGTTATCATATTCCTTATGGGTCCCAAACCACACAATAAAGACAATCTTCAATTTATATTCAATATCAACGATCAGCCTGTAATTGTTCCCCTTAATATTAAAAACCACTCTTTTCGAACTGATGATACTGGCATTCCTGTATTTTAATTTCAGCTCATTTGTATTGTTGCAGGTCGAGTGCTTTACTTCATTTATCCCGGCTTTCAAATGCCCTTCAGACATCCTGTACTTGCTCAATCTGCAATAATCTGTGAGGGTTTTCTCTTTAATGATTCGCATATAAGGCAAAGATACGAAAAAGTTACCAAATAGGGTAATATTGTTTCTACTCTACTGCATTTAAAACTCGATTTCTCGCAATTTCAATAGCTCCTATATATTCCCATTGTCCAGATTTCTTCTCACAAAGAGCGTGCTTATGGCTCCACCCTAATCCCTTCCTGCAACTTATCCAGGTTGCGAGCGCAACGATTCCAAAACCTCACTCTATTGCATATTTCCTCTGTGGTTCCCTGTGACTACTCTGTGTCCTCATGCGAGCGCAGCGACTCCAATACGTCCCTCTATTCCATATTTCCTCTGGCCCTCTGTATAAAATTCTCCAACCTATCATCCCACCCCCAAAACATTTTCACCCCAAAATTGTCTATTCAGTATAACACTCAAAACAAAAAGCCATGAATTATTACATTGGAAAAACCCTTAACACGGATTTTGAAAACACTGTTGAATTAGTCAAAAAAGCCCTTAAAAACGAAGGCTTTGGAGTACTCAGTGAAATAAGCATCAACAAAACACTGAAAGAAAAGCTCGATGTGGACTTTCGCGACTATGTGATCCTGGGAGCCTGCAACCCTTCCCTGGCTCATAAGGCTCTTCAGACAGAAGACAAAATTGGCACTATGCTTCCCTGTAATGTCATTGTTCAGGATGCTGGAAACGGAAAATCGGAAGTTGCTGCCGTGGACCCATATGCATCCATGCAGGCTGTGGAAAACGAGGAACTCAAAACAATTGCCAAAACAGTCAGGATGAAACTTGATAATGTAATCAGGGCATTATAGCACCCCTCAACCTGGGACCTCCCCTCGGTCGCCGAAAGCCTGCCTGAAGACGCAGCGCAAATAGCTCTTGTGCTTGCGGTCACAAACCCCTGTAAAAGTACGGGGCGGACTTTGATATCGAACTTTAGCTTCGCTGAGTTCACCGGCAGTTGGCGATTCGGTTCTGAATCAAATGCCTAACTCTATTGGCAGACTCTAATTTATATGGTGCAGTATATTTTGGCGGAAAAACCCTTGTAATATTTAAACAATACCAGAAAAACTATGTATATTTAAAATTGAAATAAGAAATTGTCCAACGATTTGCATTAGGAGCGACTTACAAAACAGCGATAACCGTTGACTTCATGGAAAAGTCCGTTACAAAATGCTCCCATTTGAATACTGTAGTTAAGTCCTGCCCAGCATCTGGCATAAAGATCCGATACTTCAGTCCTGCTGAAGACTTACGGGTTTTCATCAAGTATTACTGGATGGTAAAAGTTGAAGATACGGGAAAATTCAGCAAGCTAGCCCAGATTTCTCCATCCGGTTATCCTGAACTCATCTTTCATTTTGGCGATAACATATCTATTGATACATCAAATAAAAGTAGCTCGAATGCCGCAACCCACAGCATAATCGCCGGACAAATTACACAATCCGTTTATTTACAGTTCAACAAGAACATAAACTGCCTTTGCGTAAAACTACAACCCTATGCATTGAAAGCTTTATTCAATATTAAAAGCTCAGAATTTACCAACAGAGCAACCAATCTGGAAGATATATGCCCGAAGTTGCAGGAAGATATTTATAATCAACTGTCTGAAGCAAAAAATGATGATATAAGAATAAACATTATTGATTATCATTTGAGAAAATTACTAAGCAAAAATCCTGATATTCTCAATCCGGTTACCTGCGCTGTAATTGATTATCTGAAAAATTCCAACAACCTGAGAATTGAAAAACTTGAGCAAATAATGGATAAAAGCAATCGTTCATTACAGCGCAGGATTATGGAAGATGTGGGTATGAGTCCCAAAATGTTAATGAGAATAATCCGGTTCAACAAAGTTTATCATCATCTAAAACATACCCGGGATTTTAGGCTCCAGGATATTGCATATAATCTGGGCTATTATGACTTACCTCACCTTATCAATGAGTTTAGAGAATTTTCCGGTATTTCACCAAAAAAGTATTTTACAAAAGAAAATGTATACAACAGCCTTTTCACGGGTATCCTTTGAGAAATTTTTTCATGTCGTATTTTTCCAATTTTTTCTGATACATAATTTGTAATCTTGAAAAAATTTAGGCCAGATAACTATAAAAATTAGAGATATGAATATGAAAAAATTAATCTGCTATGCACTGACATTGTTTACTGTTTTTATTATATCCTGTGAAAAGGAAAATGGAAACGGAAACGAAGAAAACACTTCATTTCTTGTCCCTGAATTCTACCCCACCATTCAGGCTGCTATAGATGCCTCTTCAAATGGAGATACAATATTCGTAAAACCAGGCATATACAAAGAGAATATTAACTTTATAGGGAAAGAAATAGTAGTTCACAGTTTCGATCCTGACGATCCGGAAATAATAAAAACAACCATTATTGACGGCGATAAGAATGGAACCGTCGTCACTTTTAATAACAGTGAAACAGAACTGGCCGTGTTAAACGGTTTTACAATTATTAACGGGGATGCCGGAACATCAAAAGGTGGTGGGATATTTATCAGCAATAACTCAAATCCCAGGATCCTTAATAATATTATCAGCAATAATACTGCACAATACGGGGCCGGAATCTGCGTAAGTGGAGAATCACAAGCCGATATAGAAAATAATATCTTTTATGGCAATATCAGTAAAAGAAGCAGAGGAGCCGGTATTTATGTAATTGACAAATCTTCTGTCATAATCGATAATAATATATTCAAGGACCATGAAAGTGTTGATGGGACCATTCATATCGGTAGCACATATACAGATGAATCATATGCAGCTATTTCAAATAATACAATAGAGAACAACACAACCGAATCCGGCACAGGAGGGATCAAAGTAACAGCAGTTTCCAGGGCAGATATCTCCGATAATATAATATCTGATAATACAGGGGGTGGTGATTATTCTGCTGCCGGAATTACCATTAGTAAAAATTCACAAGCAAATATTTCCGATAACATAATAGAAAATAATATAGCCGGTAAGAGAGGGGCCATCCTGATCCACGACGAATCGGAGGCTTCCATTACAGGAAACAGCATTACAGGCAACAGTGCTGGAAGAATAGAAGATACCAGATATGGCTCAGGAGGAGGCATATCTGTAACCCGCAGCAGTACCGCTGAAATATCCGACAATACCATTTCCGGAAACTCGGCATGGAATAAAAATCATGGAGGCGGTGGAATCATCATCAGTTATTCCTCCACTGCAATTATAAATAATAATGAAATTCTGAATAACAATGCATATCGTTTTGGAGGAGGAATTTATGTGAGGTTTGACAGTAACTATATAACGATCACCAATAATTTAATCTCGGGGAACAAAGCAGACGGTTATGGAGCTTCCAATGGTGGTGGTGTTTATCTGAACAGCATTGTGGAGGCCATAGTGCATAGTAATACTATATCGAAAAATTGGGCTCAAAGATTTGGTGGAGGTATTTATTTTTACAACAATGTAGAAATTCTAAAAGCTGCCGGCGGAGTTGAATGGATTCGTAATAATTTTCCATCTGTGGATGAGCCACACAATGATTATGATGAAAATACACACGGGGATGATACTTATGGAGGGGCACATGTATTTTTTTCTGATTAAATAAAAAACTTAGTCCGGATCTCACTTTAAAATTTATCTGCCGTTATCAGGGAAAACTCTGATGGCGGTTTTTTCATCCCTCATATACTTATCCCTTATTCTCCTCTTTCCGGATATATAATGCCTCCTCCAGCAAGTCTTTCTTAATGACAGATACTACTCCCGCCTTCTCACAAACGAGTCCACCGGCAAGATTGGAAAGCGCAGCCGTATCCAGAGCACTCAGTTTTTCTCCCACGCACAGAGCTGCAATGCTTATAACTGTATCCCCTGCACCCGATACATCTGCAATATCCCGGATCTCAGCAGCAATATGATGATATTCATCTTTATCGTTCACCATTATTCCCATTTCCGAAAGGGTAAGAAGAATAGTCTCATGCGATTTCATACTCCTGAATTCCTGCATCATACCGGCAATTTCTTCAAGGTCGTTTTTATCAATATCCAGTTTAAGTCCCTCAGCCAGTTCGTTAAAGTTGGGTTTAAACAATGTGATATTCTCATAGGCCATAAAATTACGCCGTTTTGGATCGACAAGCACAGGAACACCCAGTTCATTGGCCACTTTTACGATTTCCTTTATGCCTCTTTTCCCAACTACTCCTTTATCATAATCCTGAAAAATTACAGAATCAATTCTCTTTTCATTTAAGAGAATATTTACAAATTCGATCAGTTTTTTCTCCGAAGAGATTGAAACAGGGTCATCCATCTCTTCATCTACCCTTATCAGATGTTGCGTTCCGCTTATCACCCGTGTTTTTTGTGTGGTAATTCGCTTGTTATCGACAATGATCCCGATATCCGAAAGATTTTCGTCATTGAGAAGTTCAAGAAATTTATGCCCTCTTTCGTCATTTCCGATCACCGAGCACAAAATGGGCACCGCACCCATGGCCTTGATATTCAGAGCCACATTTGCAGCTCCGCCCAAACGCTTTTCTTCGCGAACATTGGATACTACCGGAACAGGGGCTTCCGGAGATATTCTGTTTACCTTACCCCACAGGTAGGAATCGATCATCACATCACCAATGATAAGGATCTTTTGACGATTAAAATCTTTAAATATCTTCTTGAGGTCGAGGTTTGTGAACATGAAAGCATATCAGGTTAAGGGGCAAATATAAGAATAATAGAGAAATGTTTTAAGCTAATAATTAAGGGGAATATAAAAAAATCAGGGACTAAAATGATTTGAGATGTTCCTTATTCGGAAATGGAAGAATAATCCAAACCTGAGAAAGAATTAAGCAATTCATATAATGAACTGGTAATTGAGTTCACTCCACCCTCAATATCAGATTCAACATTAAGAGGCATAACAGGGTCATGGAGAGATATCCGTATAAGAAACCATCCCTGCTCATCCTTGTTTGTGCATTTTACCCTCAATCCTTCATAATTAGGTTCAGCTATTTCCCATCCATCCACATCTGATACTTTTTCTGTAAGTTGACTGATTATTTCATTTCCATATTCTGAAAAATTCTCTTTGAGTATTTTAAAGCGGTACTCGCGACTTTCAACAGGTTTCTTAAGATTCCCGATCAGGTCCGTCAGATTTTTATTGTTGACTTTCATTTTTGCCATTTTCACGAGAAGTTTTGCAACCAGGTATGCCCCGTCATCGAGAAAATGGTTTTCTTTAAGTGCAGCATGCCCGGAGGTCTCAATTGCAAGATGACATTCTTTTCCTTCGGAATTTAAACGTATTGCTTCATCTATCACATTTTTATAGCCTCTTTTAAATCTGTGATGCACTCCCTCGAGATCACTTTCAATAAATTGAGTCAAGCCTTCAGAGGTAATGGAATCGGTAACGATTATACTTCCCGGGTTTTCTGAAAGTATTACTGCCGATATTAAGGCAATGAGCTGGTTCCTGTTAACAGGCTCACCATTATGATCTACCAGTGCAGCCCGGTCAACATCGGTGTCAAAAATTATCCCGAGATCAGCTTTTTCTTCGAGAACGGCATTGCATATAGAATTCATTGCCTCATCATTCTCAGGATTTGGTACATGATTCGGGAAATTACCATCAGGTTCCAGAAACTGACTCCCTGTGATATCAGCACCAAGTTCATAAAGGACTTTTCCTGCAAAAAAACCTCCTGCTCCATTCCCGGCATCAACAATAATTTTCAGTCCTTTCAGAGGCCTGTTAACGTCTTCCTTATTATTAGCCCCCTGTCTGATATAATCGATTAGAAAAGAAGAATACTCGTCGATAAAATTTATAGAATGTACTTTCGCCGTGACCGTCCGTTCCGGAAAATCCTTATTTTCTGCAATTTCAAGAATCTCCCTAATATTCTTTTTATCCAGTCCACCCTTTTCGGTGAAAAATTTCAAACCATTCCTGTTAAAAGGCAAATGACTTGCTGTTAACATTACTCCTGCTGATGCCATGAGATCCTCACTCAAGGTAGTCATAAACATAGCAGGTGTGGATGCCATTCCGCAATCATATGCTTCCGCACCCATTGAAACAATTCCCCTGATAAAAGCTTCACTCAGTTCAGGGCCGGTAATGCGTGAATCGGTTCCGACAGCTACTTTCAACCTTTTGTCGGGAAATCCCTGTTTTTCTAACCAGTAAACAAAAGATTTTCCTAAAATTTCAACGATTTCAGGTGTGAGGTTTACATTCTCTCCCTTAATGCCTTCCATGGCCACTCCCCGAATATCCGATCCGTTTTGTAATTTACTCCATTCCATAGTTTACTAATATAATCTTTTTACTTCTCATACCTGGTTTCCCTGACTGACTCAACTTGTTCAGTAATCCCATCAATCGAAGGGGTAGATTCAAAATTGCTTCACAATTTCTCTCGTAGATCTACAAATTCAGAACTTACTTAGTGTCAGTCCATAATGTCCGATATCTGCGTTATGCTCGCCGGAAAAATGCTCATTTACACAAGTAAACTCCGCTTTTTCCGGCTTGTGCCTCCGCTAAAGCTTCAGCGACACGCGGTCGCAAGCCTTGATCTCGAACATTATGTTCCGATAGCTATCGGAACAGACACCCAACTTTATTGACAGACTCTACTTATTCATTTTTAATCCTTATGAGATTCAAATCCTCCAGATGTTTCAGAAGGTCTTTTGCTTATGGATTTAATATATCAATTTTGATTGTTTCCATAATCATTGATTTCTTTCAAAGATACAAAATTTATTGTTTAACCCCGATGATCAAAAAAACCATGATTCCGTCTTATTATAAAGCTGTCTAGCAATACTTTTAATAAAAAAATTAAATCTCTATCAAATATTATTTATCTGCATTCAAAAGTTTTAAAACCCTTCCCGGCTGATTCCCCTTATATAGAAATTACTATCCTTCCTTATTTGTTTTTTAGTGCCGGTAAATATTATATTTGCCCAGGTTATCATCCATTAACACAAATCTTGAGTTGCTTTCGACCGGGATGAAGGAACATACAACACCATCAATCTGTCAAACGGTGAGGAATATTCAACAAATATCAACTTTCAAATGGGATCAACAGATATAATAGTTTTTGTATTATACGGAATACTTATCATTGTAATCGGCAATTGGATTGCACGTTCAAAAGATAAAAAACATAGCAGCTCCGACTTTTTTTTCGCCAGCAAGTCTCTTCCCTGGTTCCTGGTAGGTAGCTCAATTATTGCTGCCAATATTTCCGCAGAACAGTTTATTGGAATGTCAGGATCTGGCTTTGCCATTGGCCTGGGTATCGCGACTTACGAATGGATTGCAGCTATTATTCTCGTTGTTGTAGCAAAATTTTTCCTTCCGGTATTTGTGAATAAGAATATTTACACAATGCCTCAATTTCTTGCTCTGCGCTATGATAACAGAGTGAAATTAATTTTAGCAGTATTCTGGATCAGCCTGTTCGTTTTCGTAAACCTTACCTCAATTCTTTACCTTGGCGCGTTGACCTTAAAATCAATTTTCGGAATAGAACTGGTCTACGGCATCATCGGGCTTGCTGTTTTTTCCTTGTTATACACCATTGTGAATGGATTAAAGGCCATTGCGAGTACAGATATTATCCAGGTTTTCTTTTTACTGGCGGGTGGCATAATAACAACATACTTTGCAGTGGATCAGGTTGGGGGAGGCGCCGGATTATTACATGGTTTCGAGACTATGTTTACACGAATCCCTGACAAATTTCATATGATTATTGAAAAATCAGATGCCAATTATTTTTATCTCCCCGGTATACGAGCCATTTTTGGAGGGATATGGATTGCAGGCATTTACTATTTCGGTGCCAATCAGTATATCATACAAAAAGCCTTTGGGGCAAAAAGCTTAAAAGAAGCACAAAAAGGGATGCTTTTCGCAGGTTATCTGAAGTTAATACTTCCTTTTGTTGTGGTTATTCCGGGAATTGCTGCTTTTGCTCTCTCAGCTGATATTACAAAGCCCGATGAAGCTTATCCCTGGTTGCTGGAAAATATTGTACCCCCCGGCATTAAAGGCTTAATTTTCGCTGCCCTGATTGCTGCCATTGTTTCATCCTTCAGTGCAATTATAAACAGCACTTCCACAATCTTTACCATGGATTTTTACAAACCCTATATCAATAAAAATGCAACGGAAAAACAACTGCTTGCTTCCGGCAGGATTTCAGGTATCATTGCTATGGTTATCGCTGTTATCGTTGCTCCGCTTCTTGGCAACATTGAACAGGCTTTTCAGTTTATTCAGGAATATACCGGAATGATCAGCCCCGGAATTACCGCCATATTTGTTCTCGGACTATTCTGGAAAAATACAACGGCCAAAGCAGCCCTCTGGGGAACGATATTTTCTATACCTGTTTCAGCAGTAATTAAGTTTTTAATCCCTAAAATGCCTTTCCTGGACCGGATGATGATTTCTTTCATAGTTATTTCGATATTAATAATAATTATTTCCCTGCTGGATCAAAAAGAAGGGAAAACCAAGGGGCTCGAATTCTCCCGGAAAATATTCAGAACCGATAAAACATTCAATATATTTTCCATTATTCTAATTATAATCCTTTCCGCTATTTACATCATCTTTTGGTGATTCTTAAAACCGGGGATAATTAGTGTCTGTCCATAAAGTCGGGTGTCTGGATCATAACCGAAACCGCCACATGGCGGTGAGCTCAGCGAAGCTAATGTTCAAGATCAAGGCGCGCAACCGCACGCTGCCGCTGAAGCTTTCCGCGAGCGTAAAAGCTCTGCGCTGCGTCTTCAGGCAAGCTTTATGCGAACGCGGTCACGCCTGTCCACGGTACTCCGGGAAATACCACTTAAAATAAACATTGGATGAGTATATTGGACATTATGGACAGACACTAAAATGCCCCTTCAAGAACATACTCATCCGTATTACAAAAAACCTGGCTGTAAAAGTAAAAATCCAACCGGTTGGTCTCGAATTTCCGGTTTAGCTGTAAAACCGGATGTCCGGGAGGTATGTTAAAATATTTCTGTATCTTTTCGTCGGCAAGTGTGGCAATAATCTGCTGCTCTCCTCCTCTAACCTCTACCTGATAAAATTTGCGCAAAATATCAAACAGCGATTTATCTGCTAATTTCCGGGAAGTAAAACGCGGGAGATTTACATTCGGGATCATACTGATATCATAAAAAACCGGCTTTTCATTTACCATTCTCACCCTTTCCATGTATATACAACCAAATTCCCTTTCTTTCTCCGTCAATTTAAAGCTAAAGGCATGGTCCCATTTTCGAATTTCCGGCTTAACGACAATTTCCGTCTTCAAATTCTCCTTCCCCACTGCAGATGTAATACCTGTAATAGAAAGGATTCCGACTCCCTTTGGCCGGCTTCGAACAATGCTCCCCTTTCCCTGTTGCTTTTTTATATACCCCTCATGCAATAAGGTGTCAAGCGCTTTCCTGACAGTTGGTCTTGTAATATCATGTATAACACAGAGCTCATGTTCCGAAGGAAGCAAATCCCCTTCCCTGTAAACTCCTTCAATGATATGCTTTCTCAGCAATTCGTATACCTTTCTGTATTGTGGTATTCTAATCATTCCGGGATATAAATTACACTAAATTAGTAATCAGGCAAATATAACAAGTATGTTTGACTTTGCATTATTTATCATTATTTATTTTCTCACTTGTCAATATATTTAATTTTTTTCATTGCATATATAAAATAAATACATATTTTTGCCTGAACTTGTATTTACAAGTTATCATGTCTCAATTAATTAAAAAATAATATCTTATGGCAGAACCTGTATTAATGCCAAAACAAGGGCAATCGGTTGAAAGTTGTATCATTACCGAATGGAATAAGGAGAAAGGCGACCAGATATCCAAAGGTGATATTCTTTTCGCCTATGAAACAGATAAAGCTTCTTTTGAAGAAGAAGCAAAGACGGATGGTATATTACTGGAAACTTTTTATAGCGCAGGCGATGAAGTTCCGGTTTTAACCAATGTCGCGGTTATAGGGGAAGAAGGAGAATCAGTGGAGAAATTCAGGCCCGGAGGTGAATCACAGAAAAATGAAGCGGCAGAGGAAACAAAGCCTGATGAAGATAAACCTGATGAAGAAGAAGTGAAACCATCCGAAACCGAAAGCAAACCTCAGTCTCCCGAAACAAACAGGAAAGGAAAAATAAAAATCTCCCCCAGGGCAAAGCGACTTGCAGAAGATAAAAATATCAACTATGAATCGCTGCAGGGAAGTGGTCCGATGGGACGAATCATTGTCAGAGATATAGAAAAGGTGCTTGATGAAGGTGTAGAAGCCCGTCGGGCAGTGCAAAAAGGAGCCAAAGAAGAAAAACCGGAAATTCAAACAGAAAGAACCGGTGCTGGGGAAACTATTAGCTCAGACCTTACATCGCCCGGTGAATATGAAGATGTGAAACTCTCAAATATCCGGAAGCTTATTGCAAAATCGATGTATAATTCCCTTCAGAACTCTGCTCAGCTTACCCATCACCTGAGCGCTGATGTCCGGAAATTACTCGCATTGAGACAAAAAATAAAAAGTCTTCAAAATGAGGGTTATCCATACAATATCACCCTGAATGATATGATATGCTATGCCACTCTGAGGGCCCTTCGTAACAACCCGGATGCCAATGCGCATTTTCTTGGCGAATCTGTACGCAAATTCAAAAAGGTTCATCTCGGACTGGCGGTTGATACTGAAAGAGGACTTATGGTCCCGGCCTTAAGAAATGCCGATGACCTTTCACTTGAAGGATTATCTTCACAATTAAAGGAACTGGCCGGTAGTTGCCGGACAGGATCTGTTGACCCGGATGTTCTTGTCAGCACTGCTGGCTCATTCACGATTTCAAATCTGGGAAATTACGGTGTTGAGATGTTTACTCCCATAATTAATGTACCACAAGTGGCCATACTTGGGGTAAATACAATCATAAATCGTCCTGCAGAAATTGAAAAGGGAGTTTTTGGTTTTGTTCCTTATATAGGATTATCCCTTACCTATGATCACAGGGCAATAGACGGAGGGCCAGCTACCCGTTTTCTGGCTGACATAAAGAATGAGATTGAAAATTTCAACATGAACATAATTTAAAATAATAAATTCACAACTATGCCAAAAGCTCAATTTATAGATCCGAAAAAAGTCCGTAAAGCAAGAATGCTTGAAATTGCACCGATTCCGGTCAATCAATATAACAAGTCCATTAAAGATGAATCGTCGAATTTCAGTAATAAGGATTTCGTACGTATTTATCACGACATGGTAGTCATAAGAGAGTTTGAAACCATGTTGAATCTCATTAAAACCACTGGTGAATATAATGGTATTCCATACTCCCATCCCGGCCCGGCCCACCTTTCCATTGGACAGGAAGCTGCGGCTGTCGGTATGGCTTATCTGCTGGATGAGAATGATTTCATCTTCGGTTCTCACCGCTCTCATGGCGAAATCCTGGCAAAAGGACTTTCCGCAATAAACAAACTCGACGATGACCAGTTGATGGATATTATGAAAAACTTTTTCGATGGAAAGATCCTGTCAATCGTTGAAAAAGATCATAAAGGAGACGTAAAATCACTGGCAGTGAAATTTCTTATCTATGGAACGCTCGCGGAAATTTTTGCCCGTGAAACCGGTTTTAACAAAGGCCTCGGCGGTTCTATGCATGCCTTTTTCACCCCCTTCGGCGTATATCCGAATAATGCAATCGTAGGTGGTTCCGGCGATATAGCAGTTGGTGCAGCTTTATATAAAAAAGTAAATAAAAAACCCGGCATCGTAGTCGCCAATATCGGAGACGCATCGCTGGCATGCGGACCCGTATGGGAAGGATTGGTCTTTTCTGCAATGGACCAGTTTGAAAAACTTTGGGAAGGAGATTATAAGGGAGGACTTCCTGTGATTTTTAATATAATGAATAATCAGTACGGGATGGGAGGCCAGACTTCCGGAGAAACGATGGGATACGATATAGCCGCCAGGGTGGCAGCCGGAGTAAACCGCCATAATATGCACGCAGAGAGGGTCGACGGATATAATCCTCTTGCCGTAATCGATGCCTATAAAAGGAAAATGAAGATCCTGAATGATAAAAAAGGACCTGTCCTGCTTGATGTACTGACTTACAGGTTCAGCGGTCATTCTCCTTCCGATGCTTCCTCATATCGTTCAAAAGAAGAAATTGAAGCATGGGAAAATGCAGATTCGATAATTAACTTCGGAAATGAAATCACCAAAGCAAAAGTAATTTCCGCATCAGAGCTCGAAAATATATGGAATGAAGTGAAAGAATTGATCACTAATTCTATGAAACTTGCTATTGATGATAAGGTGTCACCAAGAATGAATCTGGTTGAGCAGCCTGAACTCATCGGTGAAATGATGCTGTCAAATAATTCCATGGATAAAATGGAAGACCGTGAACCTGAAGTAAATCATCCTATGGAAGAAAATCCAAGGGTTAAGCAGATCGCACGTAAAGAACGTTTTGCCCTGGATAAAGATGGTAAAGCTTTCTCTAAAATGAAACAATACCAGCTTCGCGACGGGTTATTTGAGGCGGTTATCGACAGGTTTTATAAAGACCCCACACTTGTTGCATATGGTGAGGAAAACCGCGACTGGGGCGGTGCTTTTGCCGTATATCGCGGATTAACTGAAGCCCTGCCTTACAACCGGCTTTTTAACTCCCCGATCTCTGAAGGTTCAATTGTTGGAACCGCTATTGGCTACGGTATGTGCGGTGGACGTGTATTGCCGGAAATTATGTATTGTGATTTCCTGGGCAGAAGCGGTGATGAAGTCTTTAATCAACTCCCAAAATGGCAGTCAATGAGTGGCAATGTGATCAAAATGCCGGTTGTGGTCAGGGTATCCGTGGGATCGAAATATGGAGCTCAGCATTCTCAGGACTGGTCATCACTTGTAGCACATATTCCAGGCCTGAAGGTTGTTTTTCCAGCCACTCCCTATGACGCAAAAGGTATTATGAATGCTGCCCTGCAGGGAACCGATCCGGTCATCTTTTTCGAAAGTCAGAGAATATATGACATAGGAGAACATTTCCATGAAGGTGGTGTGCCGGAAGGATACTATGAAATTCCCATCGGGGAACCGGATATTAAAAGAAAAGGCGATGATATAACCATTTTATCGATTGGAGCAACTCTTTACCGTGCTGTCGAAGCAGCCGATATACTTAAGGATAAATATAATTTATCTGCTGAAATCGTTGATGCAAGATCTCTCGTTCCTTTTAATTATGAGATTGTGATAGATTCCTTGAAAAAAACAGGTAAGATTATTCTGCTGAGTGATGCATCCGAACGCGGATCCTATCTGAAAGATCTTGCCCAGAATATAACTGAACTTGCATTCGACGAGCTCGACGGCCCCCCTGTTGTAGTTGGTTCCAGAAACTGGATTACACCTGCTTACGAACTTGAAGATTATTTTTTCCCGCAAGTTTCATGGATACTCGATGCTGTACATGAAAACATCATGCCTCTGCCTGATCATACTGTATCCAGTAATTTTACAAAACAGGAAAAGATCAGGAGAGCAAGGCTGGGAATATAAGATCAGAATTCTGATTATCCAGCTTCAACTGATCAATTGAATATTTATACGAATAAAGCGTTCATTTAATCTAGCTTAAGCCGGTAAAAGAAAATACGGGGTTCCATTTTTTATGGATCGCCGGTTTTTCTCTTTTAACCGGAAAAACATGAAACAGACAAAAATCCGGACATGTTGATGAAACACTGAATACAAAAAATCAACAGATATGAATATTAACCAGCAATTACCTGATGAAAATAAACTTTTAAATAAAGCTGATTCCCTGCTGTCAGATGAAATTCCGGTCGTGAATAATCATATTCACACCCCTTATTCTTTCAGCGCTTTTGACAACATTCCCCAGGCAGTTTCACTGGCCCGGAAGGAAAATGTCAAGGTACTTGGCATTAATGACTTCTTTGTCACCGATGGCTTTTCCGAATTTGCTGAGGAATGCTATAAGCAAAATATTTTTCCTTTGTTCAATATTGAATTTATCGGATTAAGCAAAACCGACCAGAAAAATGATGTCAGGGTGAATGACCCAAATAACCCCGGAAGAACATATTTCAGCGGAAAGGGTTTAAATTTTCCTCAGGAGCTTAATCATGAGGACGAGAAAATTCTGGAATCGGTTAAAAAAGAAAGTCAGAACCAGGTAATCGAAATGATCAACAAACTAAATGCTTATATCGATGATCTAGGGTGGGATTTTCAGTTATCTGTAGAGGAAATATTCGATAAATATGCTAAAAAACTTATCAGGGAACGTCATATTGCTACTGCACTAAGAAATAAAATAATTGAGAAATATGATTCGGACGAAGAAAGAATCGCCGTGTTTACAAAAATCTTCGGTAACAGGAAACCTGAAAGTTCGATTGATAACCCGGCTTCGTTTGAAAATGAAATTCGAAGTAAACTTTTAAAAACCGGTGGTGTGGCTTTCGTTGAAGAAGATGATAAGGCATTTCTTGAGATCGAAGAGATACGCCGGATCATCATAAACATGAGAGGAATTCCAACTTATCCTTTATTGCTTGATGATAAAAATGGAAATTTTACGGATTTTGAAAAGGATAAGGAAAAACTTGCAAAAACCCTTAAAGACAGAGGAGTATATTCGATAGAATTAATACCTCACCGGAATAGCCTTGAAGAACTCAAAAATTATGTCCGCTATTTTTATGATCAGGGATTCATCATAAGTTTTGGAACAGAGCATAATACTCCGGAATTAACGAAGCTTACCCCCGACTGCCGAAATAATGTCAGCCTGGATGAAGAAATGAAAGCAATATCATTTAAGGGAGCTGCAGTGATTGCAGCTCATCAGTACCGGAATTCAAGAGGAGAAGAAGGATACATTGATCCTGCAGGAAAGGCCAGAATTAATGAAAGAGACAGGTTCGAGAAGTTAGGAGAAGCGTTTATAGCTTACTCTTTAAATGAAATAAAATAATAATCCTTATTAAACAAAAAATATGAATTTACTGGAATTAGTGCCGGCCTTAAGAATGACCCTATCAGAGAGATCACTGAAAAGTTGCAGGGTTATTGAAGCAGGAGATGATATTTCGGAAAAGGCATATTCCGCCAATTTATCAAAACTTGCCGGGATTATTAGCCTTGAAAAACAGGATATGGATGGAATCCTGGAAGAACTAAAACTGAAAAAACTTTCTTCCTTAAAATATCTTTACATTAAAGACACTGCCCTGATTTGCATAGGAGATTCCTCTCTGGAAGCAGATTTCCTTCGTGCAAATGCTATGAATGTGCTGAATGATAAGAAAACCACGGAATTTAAAGCCATTGAAACAAAGAAGGGCAGGCTCGAATCACGCATTGTACTGATTACAGGTGCGGCACAGGGATTTGGCAAAGGGATAGCAGAAGAATTATTTGATGAAGGCGCTAATATAGTAATCGCCGATCTTAATGAAGAAGCAGGAACCGGTTTGACTAATGAATTGAATTCCAACAAATCATCGAACCGTGCCCATTTTATTAAGACGGATGTATCCGATGCTCTTTCGGTTGAAAATCTGATTCTTGAAACGGTTAAACATTTCGGCGGACTTGATGTTATGATAAGTAATGCCGGTGTACTAAGGGCAGGCGGACTTGATGAAATGGATGCCGGCACATTCAAATTCATGACAGACGTCAATTATACAGGCTATTTTAATTGTGCTAAATATGCCTCTGCAGTAATGAAAATCCAGAACAGGTATAATAAAGACTATTTTTTCGATATCATTCAGATTAATTCCAAGTCGGGCCTGAAAGGAAGTAAGAAAAATTTTGCATATGCCGGAGGTAAATTCGGAGGGATAGGATTAACTCAGTCCTTTGCACTGGAACTGATTTCTGAAAACATAAAAGTCAATTCCATTTGCCCCGGGAACTTCTTTGAAGGACCTCTATGGTCGGACCCTGAAAAAGGACTTTTTGTCCAATACCTCAATGCAGGAAAAGTTCCCGGAGCCAAAACAATCAAAGATGTTCAGAAATTTTATGAGTCTCAGGTTCCTTCAGGCCGGGGTTGCAGGATCAAAGATGTAAGCAGGGCTATTTTATATGCCATTGAACAGCAATATGAAACCGGACAGGCTATTCCTGTTACCGGCGGTCAGAATATGTTAAACTAGAAATAATTAAATGAAAACAAAAGCAGTACGATTATACGGTAAGGAAGATTTAAGACTCGAAGAATTTGAGTTACCTGAAATTAAAGACGATGAAATTCTTGCAAAAGTAATTTGCGACTCAATCTGTATGTCATCCTATAAGGCCGCAAAACAAGGAACCGACCATAAAAGAATACCCAACGATGCAGCAGAGAATCCTGTCATGATAGGACATGAATTTGCCGGAGAACTGGTCGAGGTGGGATCAAAATGGAAAGAAAAATTCAACGTGGGAGATAAGTTTTCCATCCAGCCTGCAATTAACTACGAGAATGGACCGATTGGCATACTCAGCGCACCGGGATATTCCTATCAATATATTGGCGGCGATGCCACTTACGTAGTCATTCCCAATGAAGTTATGGAACAGGAATGTCTGTTAAAATACAATGGAGAAGGCTATTATCCTGCTTCACTGGCAGAACCCCTGTCATGTGTTATAGGTGCCATGCACGCAAACTATCACACCACTCCCGGTTCCTATATTCATAAAATGGAAATTGTTCAGGGTGGAAATATGGCAATCCTTGCAGGGGTCGGTCCAATGGGACTTGCAGCAATCAATTACGCGATTCACCGCAGCGAAAGGCAACCCGGGTTGCTGGTTGTCACAGATATCGATCAAACCCGCCTCGACAGAGCTGCCGAATTATATACCGCGGAAGAAGCCGCAAAGAATAACATTAAACTGGTATATCTGAATACAAAAGAATATAAAAATCCTGAAGAGGAATTGTTGAAACTTACAAATAATAAAGGTTATGACGATGTATTTGTATTTGCTCCTGTTCCCTCTCTCATTGAACAGGGTGATGCCATTCTCGGACAGGATGGTTGTCTGAATTTCTTTGCAGGACCGGCTAATCCGGATTTTAGTGCAAAATTCAACTTTTATAAGGTTCATTATCAGTTTACTCATATTGTAGGAACTTCGGGTGGTAATAATGACGATATGAATGAAGCTTTGGAATATTTTAACCGCGGACTTGATCCGGCAGGACTGGTAACTCATATTGGCGGACTGAATGCGGTTATTGATACGACACTAAATTTACCCCATATCCCCGGTGGCAAAAAACTCATTTATACTCATGTGGAAATGCCTCTGACAGCAATTTCAGATTTCGGTAAAAAGGGGGAAATAAATCCTGTATTTACAGAACTGGATAAAATTTGTCAGAAACACAAAGGCCTGTGGAACGTTGAAGCTGAGAAATATCTTTTAGCCAATTCCGGGAAACTGCAATAATCAGTAGACTAACCTGATTTTTTTCACAGAAGGCTATGTAAACCAGAGTATGTATGCCTCATCCAAACATGCACTCGCGGGTTTCACAAGGGTGCCTGCCAAAGAAGTTCAGAACGGCTTATTCAGATAATAACTTCTGATCCCTATAGCTATTTTCTGTATTTCCTCTTCACTGAAAAAACGACTATAACAACGCATAAATATCTCCATCCGGAGCTCCGAATCCGAAATATTCGGAGATGCTTGTTTAATACTATTTTCTACCAATCGATATCCAAAATCGATCAAGTCTGCTCCTATGAGAAAACGTTCTGAGGGTGTTTTGGAAAAGATAATCTCCAGCTGTTTTTTTCTTATTTGGTTAGTAGTGTCAAGCATACTTAAATTAAGTCAAAGGTTTTTAAAGTCAGTTTCTCACACCATTTAATAATGTAAGTCAAATCTATATCTCTATTTGCAAGAAGATTTTTTATATCCTCGATCTGCTTTTCACTTTGTAGCTGTTGAATCCATATGATCTTTGAAAGGATGAGATCTTCGGGTGATACAATCCTTAAAATCCTCAATTCCAATCTGCTTTCTTCTTGAAAACTCAAATTTCCTATAGTCGGTATTTTTGCGAATAATAAAAACAAGCTTCACACCTGTTTCATAATCAAGTACATTAAACATACCCGATCGTTTTGTTTCTTTAATTACAGTATCAGGATTTATATAATAGTTTTGATCAAAAATAGAAATAAAATCTTTTAATTTATCTTCTCTCAATTCAATTACAATATCAATGTCCAGTGTCATGCGAGGAATTGCATAATAATTAAGAGCCACACTGCCAGAAAGCATATATGGAATATGTTTATCTTCTAATGATTTTGATATTTTTTTCAGTAGATCATTAATCATTTTTTATGTATTTTATAAATCAGACTTTGCTTCAAAAGACTTTCAATGCAATTTACAAATAATTTTAGGAGAATGCAGGTTGTAATGCAGAAAGAAAGCCACTTAATACGGATCCACATCCACATTCACTCTCACTTTCCTCAGTTCATCAAGTACCGATAATTCATCAAGTTTTTCTCTCAGCAGATCCCGGGCTTTCTTAAATGAGGATTTCCTTTCAACTTTCAGCAGGATGTGCTGAAGATATTGATTTTTTATTCTTCCCACTACCGGAACCTGGGGACCCAGAACACGCGGACCAAAGGTCTTTCTGAGTTTTTCCCCTAAAATACCGGCAGCCCTCTCCCCCTCTTTGAATTCCTTCGATTTAATAACAATCCGAATCATTCGTGCGAAAGGAGGATAGTTAAATGCCTGTCTCTCTTCAAGCTGATCTTTTATGAAGGCTGGGTAATTATTTTCAATTACATACCTGATAATGGGATGGGAAGGATCTGTAGCCTGAATGATCACCAATCCGCGATCCTTTTTTCTGCCGGCCCGCCCGCTAACCTGAGACATCAACTGAAAACTTCTCTCAAAAGCCCTGAAATCGGGATAATTGAGCATCTGATCAGCATTTAAAATACCCACAAGAGCCACATTATCAAAATCGAGACCTTTGGAAAGCATCTGTGTGCCCACAAGAATATCAGTCTCTCCGGCACCAAAAGCTCCCAGGATCTTTTCATAGGATTTCCTCGAACGGGTAGTATCCAGATCAAGCCTGGCAATCCGGGTTCCGGGAAATAAAATCTCTATTTCATCTTCAACCAGTTCCGTTCCAAATCCTCGGCTGGTAATACGTGTGGAATTACAGGATTTGCAATGGCCGGGAATATTTTCGGAATATCCACAATAATGACAAACCAGACGATGTTCAAACTTATGGTAGGTAAGACTTACATCACAGGACCTGCATCTTGGTATATCCCCGCATAGTTCACATTCGAAATAAGAGGAATAACCTCTCCTGTTTTGAAATAAAATAATTTGCTTCCCATTTTTCAGAACTTCTTCCATTTGTTTTACCAGCACAGGTGTAAAAACAGAACGCATCTGCTTTTTTAACCGGGCCTTTCTGAGATCTGCAATATGAATCTCAGGTAATAAAACACCTCCGTAACGTTCTTTTAATTCAACATATCCATACTTTCCCCTTTTTGCATTCATATAACTTTCTATAGAGGGAGTTGCTGTCCCAAGCACTACTTTTGCCAGGTGAAAACCCGCAAGTACGATGGAAGCATCACGGGCATGATAACGTGGCGCAGGATCGTATTGCTTAAAGGTGTTTTCATGCTCTTCATCGACAATTATCAGCCCAAGATCACGAAAAGGAAGAAATACGGCAGATCTCACGCCCAGGATCAGCTTATATTCACCTTCTTCTCCTCCTTCCTGTTGTCGCCTGTATACATCCACTCTGTCGGAATCACTGAATTTACTGTGAAAAACCCCTGCATTATTACCGAAAACCTTACGTAGGCGTTCCACTATCTGGGAAGTAAGAGCAATTTCAGGCAAGAGGTACAAAACCTGCCTGCCTTCAGATATAGTCTTCTGAATCAGATCGATGTAAATTTCCGTCTTCCCACTGGAAGTAACCCCATGAAGCAGAACAACATCTTTCCTCATGAATTCCTGTTCAATTTTCGTAAAAGCTTCCTGCTGATATACGTTTAGCTGAAAAGCTTTTCGCCTTTCACTTTCCGAACTCTGAGTACGCAGGATATCCCTTTCTTTTTTTATTATAAGGTCCTTCTTTACAAGAGTATCAATGATCCCACGATTAAAAATTTCCAGAACCATCTCCTGCGGAATTTCACTTTTTGCCTCTTCCTGAAAAAGGTATTCCATGAGCTCTCTCTGTCGTGGAGACCTTTTAAAATAGTTTTCGAATTCCTGCTTTTCTTTTAGTTCTATCGCCCGCGGGGAAAGTGACAAAAACACCTTTTTAACCGGCACATACCTTTCTTTCAGATATTCTTCCACGAAAACTGCCTTCTTATGTATTAAGCTCTGAAGATGATTATGGACTCCGGGGATATTAGAAGCCGTGTGTATTTGTTTAATCGTCGATCCGCCTTCCCTGCCCAGGAATCCCAGGAGGAATTTCTCTTCCCTGCTCAGGGAATCGATATCCTCATAAGCAAGATTGGAATGAATCCTCGATTCACTTTCCAGTTTCAAACCCTGGGGAAGTGCAGCCTTAAACACCTCTCCCAATGTACACATATAATAATCGGACATCCACTCCCAGAACCTTAGCTGGATTTCATTTACAAGGGGATGATCATCAAGAACTGAAGTTATTTCTTTTATATCAGGTAAGGAAGGTTTATCATTATGAAGTGAATATATTATCCCGGTATACATTTTCCTTTTTCCAAACTGGACGATCACCCTTTTGCCGGGCAGCATATCATTTCCCATGCCATCCGGCACCCGGTAAGTATAAGTTTGCCTTAGGGCCAGGGGAAGGATTATTTCAGCATACGTGAAGCCGTTGTCCATTAAAGGAAAATATAAAGCAATGTAACTGCTCAGGTTGCGTATAAATTTTTGTAATTACCCCTTGATGAAATACAACGTTGCCACAGATTCCTCACCGGCTTCAGACCCTAAGGGTTTTCGAAACCCTTAGGGTCCGAAGCCGGTGAGGAACCTACCTAAACCGAAAGAATTTCTGCCATTTCCAGAATGGACGGATCAACATGCTTATGTTGTTTGATTACTTTTCTGAAAGGTACATGTACGACCACATTATTCTTAATTCCGACCATAACCGACTTCTGATCATCCAGCAAAGCTTCCACTGCATGATACCCAAGCAAGCTTGCATTATAACGATCATTCGCTGAAGGTGTTCCTCCACGCTGAATGTGGCCGAGAATAGAAACCCTTACGCTATATTCATCAAAATCTTTTTTCACTTTTTGGGCAATCTGCATAGCTCCACCCTCTTCATCACCCTCGGCGACTATGATAATATTGCTTGATTTACGTCTTTTATATCCTTTTTCAAGAAAACTTTTCAGATTAGAGGCCTGATCTGTTAATTCAGGTACAAAGATGGCTTCCGCACCACAGGCAATACCGCCTTCCACTGCGATAAAACCGGCATCACGCCCCATAACCTCAATAAAAAACAACCGGTTATGACTGCTGGCTGTATCCCTTATCTTATCCACAGCTTCAACAACTGTATTCAGAGCAGTATCGTATCCAATTGTATAGTCAGTACCAACAATGTCATTATCTATGGTTCCCGGAACGCCAATAAAAGGAATATCCGAATATTCATCACAAAACACCCTTGCTCCGGTAAGTGAGCCATCTCCCCCGATCACTACAACTGCATCAACACCCTCTTTTTTCAGATTTTTATAAGCCATTTCACGGCCCAGTGGTGTCATAAACTCCTTACTCCTTGCGGTTTTTAGTATGGTTCCCCCTCTCTGGATAATATCACTCACACTGTGGGCTTTTAAATCCTTAAAATGCCCGTTAATCATTCCATGATATCCATGTCTTATTCCAACAACTCTCATCTGATTATATATTGCTGTACGGGTAACCCCACGTATTGCAGCATTCATTCCGGGAGCATCTCCTCCTGAGGTCAGAACGCCTATCTTTTTAATTTTAGCCATGTATTATTTATTTAAATAGAAAAAAATTTATTTCAATGAAATTGATTAGCAACAATTTAAGCCTGCAAATTAAGCTAAATTATTCAGTTTTATCAGTTAATATATCAATAATTTAGGATTAATTTTCTGTAAAGATCTGTATTTTTTCTGCCACCTTTTTCAGCAGCCAGACAGGGGTTGAAGTTGCTCCGCATACCCCCACAGTCTTCCAGGATTTATTAAACCATTCCTGCTTCAATTCCCCCGGTTCCGAGATAAAATGGGTTTCCGGATTTTCCTCCTGGCAAATTTCAAAAAGAATCCTTCCGTTGGAGCTTTTTTTTCCGGCCACAAAAATAACCAGCTCATTTTGTGAAGCAAATTTTCTGAGCCCGGGCTCCCGGTGTGAAACATGTTTACAGATTGTATTATTAACCTCTACTTCTCTTTTTTCAATCTGATCCTGCATCAAATGAGTACATATATTTTCAAAACCTGATACATCCATAGTTGTTTGAGAAAAAAAGTAAATCTTTTTCTTTAAGTCTGCATTTTCAAAATCATCCTTACTCCCTACAACCAGGGCATTGCCCTCTGTTTGCCCTATTAAACCCCTTACTTCAGGATGACCTTCTTTTCCATAGATTATTATCTGTTCATTCCGGTTGTCCAACTGTTCATAGCTTTTTCTTATTTTTTTTTGAATTCCGGCTACGATAGGACAGGTTCCGTCTATAAGCTTCAAATTGTTCTGATCGGCCCTTTGATAGGTTTCCGGTGGTTCTCCGTGTGCGCGGATAAGAACTGTTTTATCCTTCAGACTATCAAGATCTGAATGCTCAATAAAAATCAATCCCTTATCTTTCAGCCTTTTTACCTCTTTCTCGTTATGAACGATCTCACCGAGACAATAGATCTTTTCTCCACGGTCAAGCAATGATTCGGCAATCTCTATGACTCGTTTAACACCAAAACAAAATCCGGATTTTTCTTCTATGGAAATCTTCATGAAAACTTCTCCTTAAAGGTCCTCATAAACCATTTCATCTGTTCATCAGGGGTCATATGAGAATTATCCAGAACCACTGCATCATCGGCCTTTTTGAGAGGACTAACCTCCCGGTTCTGATCAATATGGTCCCTTTCATTTATATTTTTTAGTACTTCGTGGAGCTCGGCCTGTTGTCCTTTTTCTTTCAATTCTTTAAATCTTCTCTCTGCTCTGATAAGGGGGTCGGCAGTCATGAAAATTTTTATATCCGCATCAGGAAAAACCACAGTTCCAATGTCCCTTCCATCCATAATTACTGAACGGTTTTCTGACATGCTTCTTTGCATCTCTACCATTCTTTCACGCACTTCTGGGATCTTACTAACCGGACTAACGAGTGCTGAAACTTTCATGGAACGGATCTCTTCTTCACAATCCTCTCCATTAATAAATAGCCTGCTACTAACACTATCCCCGCTTTGTTTAAACTCGATTACAAGTGAATCGAGATTTGAAATAATTTTATCCTCTCCGGGAGTCCCATCATTATTGATAGCATCATTCCGTATTGCCCAGAGGGTAACGGCCCGATACATGGCCCCACTGTCAATATATAAAAGTTCAAGCCGCTCTGCAATAGTCTTTGCAAAACTCGATTTTCCTGTAGAGGAAAAACCATCAACAGCGATGATTAAATTCTCAGTTCCTTTTTTCATTTGCATGCAAAAATAAGAAATAATGAAATATAATAAGAAGGGGTAAGGGGAAATGGGGGAAATGGGGATCTATAAAGTAAAAAAAATGACAAAAAACTTGTAATCTGAAAGTATTAATAACGTTGGCTAGTTGCTTTTTTGTACTGATTAGATTTAGAGTGTTATTGATACGATTTTTAGGATGAGTATTTTGGGAATTGAAGGAGAGAGAGGTCTCTCCCTCGAAGCCTTCGCTATCGCTGCGGCTTCTCGGTACTGATGACAACTTTACCCAAAAGGCTGTAGG
>CAYRTD010000035.1:0-29295 GCA_964426915.1 uncultured Bacteroidaceae bacterium
TGCTTTCAATTTGTAAGTAACCTAAACTTAAAAAATACTTTTTAGACACCCTCTATTAGTGCGAATGAGAATCCTAGCCTGCCGGGGTTAGGTCATACCTATCACCTTTCCCCATTCCCCCCTTTCTAAAAAAAAATGTTTACTTTTGAAGAAGCCAAAAAAAACTCAATACCATGACAACTCTGCAGATCATTCTTATAATTATTGGCAGCCTCATTACATTATTTTTTCTGATCGCCTTCTTTCTTCCTTCTTCGAAGACATTGTACCGGACTATTACAATCGACCGTTCTCCGGAAGAGATATTTGAACTGGTTACAGATTTCCGTGAATATAAAAAATGGAACCCCTGGTCAGCCAAAGAACCTGAAGCCAAAGGAGAATTAGTCGGTGAACCCGGTAAGGTTGGTCATAAATGGATATGGGAAGGAGAAAAAATCGGAAAAGGTTATCTGGTAATAAAAGAACTCGAGAAGGATAAATCCATCCGATCGGATCTCGTCTTTACTGTCCCAAGAAAGATGAGATCGGAGGACATATGGAAATTTGAAAAAGTTGAGGAAAACCGGACCAGGGTTACATGGGGGCATTATGCCATTCTGGGTTATCCCTTTGAACGCTATTTTGGTTTGAGGCTTGAGAAAATGCTTGGCCCGGATATAGAACAGGGACTGAAGAATTTAAAAAAATTATGTGAGTCTCAGGAACATAATGAATGAAAAGAAACGTTTTTACCATAGCCTGGTATTTCCGGGTTTTTTCCTTTTTTTGTTGTGGTTTGTCAAGTTCATTGAATTTGGTTTCAAAACCGATCTGGGTTATCTCGGAATTTACCCTCATAAATTGAGTGGTCTTATTGGGATCATTACATCTCCACTGGTACATGCCGATATAACACACCTTTTTGATAATTCGATCCCACTTTTTTTCCTATCCCTGGCGATTTTTTATTTTTACAGGGAAGTTGCTTATGAGGTTTTTTTTATTATTTATTTTATCACAGGTATCCTGGTGTGGATTTTTGCGAGAGAAGCCTATCATATTGGCGCAAGTGGATTAGTTTATGGTTTTGCCTCTTTTTTATTTGTATCGGGAGTAATCAGGAAGAACAGAAATCTACTGGCAATTTCCATGCTGGTTGTTTTTCTCTATGGGAGCCTCGTGTGGGGACTTTTTCCCTATGATCACAAGATCAGTTGGGAATCTCACCTTATGGGGGCAATTACCGGTGTTGCAGTTGCCATTATTTACCGGAAAGAGGGACCCGAATCTGATATGCAGCGATTGATCAATGAAATGGAAGAAGAGGAAGACGAAGAAGTACCTGATGATCCAGACAATAGACTCTATTGACAGGCACTAATTACATGTTATCTTTTGAAAAATGACCGCTTAGGAATATTTACTGGTAAACCCTTTTTTGATCTATACGTTTACCAGATAGAAAAAGGAGATTGATGTTATGTTAATAAAGATGTATAATGAAAATCCAAATCCGAGACATGTCCGGATGGTCTGTGATATATTAAAAGATGGGGGAATAATTATTTACCCTACAGATACTGTGTATGGTTTAGGTTGTGATATTTTTAATACAAGTGCAGTTGAAAAAGTAGCACGCCTTAAAGGATTGAGGCCAGAGAAGGCAAATTTTTCTTTTATTGTTTCTGATTTGAGTCATCTTTCCAATTATACCCGTTTTGTCGATAACAAGGTGTTTAAGCTTATGAAATCGGTACTTCCCGGCCCTTACACCTTCATCCTTGATGCCAATTCGAGTGTTCCTAAAATCCTGAAGACCAGAAAGAAAACTGTGGGTATCAGGATCCCTGATAATAGTATTATTCTCGAAATTGTGCGGGAATTGGGAAACCCAATTTTGACAACCTCTATACATGACTCTGATGAGATTCTTGATTACACCACGGATCCCGAACTCATATACGAAAACTTCAGAGACAAAGTTGATGTTATGATTGACGGTGGGTTCGGAGGAAATATACCCTCCACTGTAATTGATTGTACAAGCGACGAACCGACTGTCTTAAGAGAAGGTGCCGGATCGGTTGAAGAGCTGATACCTTAAAGAATAACATTTACCTCCTTTTATTCACTCCCTAACAGGAATATATAAGTGACTGTATCATAACCGAATCTGCCAAATGGCGGTGAGCTCAGCGAAGCTAATGTTCGTTTTTTTTGGCTTGTGAGTGCGTGTCGTAGGGGTATCACAAGCCGAAAAGTGAGTTACCTACTCATGTAAATGTGAATTTCACGGCGATAATAACGCCGGATATCTGACGATATGGTCAAATGCTTTTTATTTTCTCCAGAAATCAGAGGAGAAAAGAATCAGAACTGTGAAAAGCTCCAGTCTGCCTATCAGCATTAAAAGAGATAGAAACCATTTCCCGAATACAGGTAGATGGGAAAAGTTTTCCATAGGTCCTACCTGGCCTATTCCCGGACCTATATTCCCCAGAGTTGCGGCAACAGATCCTATGGATGTATCAAGGTCATATCCCAGCGAAGCCATAACAATCATGCTCCCCACAATAGTCAAAATATAAAAGGAGACAAAAGCAAGTACATTGGTAATAACTTGTGGATCGACTGCGCGATTATTTAATCTAACCGGTATTACTGCATTAGGGTGTATAAGTCTTTTCAGCTCCAGTAACGAGTTTTTCATAAGCAGTACTACACGTATGATTTTGACCCCGCCTCCTGTCGACCCGGCTGAGCCACCAAAAAACATGAGAATAAAGATCAGCATTCCAAGTATAGGGATCCAAAGTTCATAATCGGAGGTGACGTAACCGGTGGTTGTCATAATGGAGATTACCTGGAAGAGCGAGTCCCGTATGGAATGTTCTAATCCTTTATTCATGGTAAAGAACATTATTATCCCTATCACAAGGGTGAAAATGACTACAAAGCTGAAATAGTGCCTGAATTCTTCGTTATTATATACCTTATCGAAGCGGAGATGCAGAGCAAAATAGGAAAGAGTGAAATTCGTTCCTGCAATAAACATAAAAAAGCTAATGACATAATGAATATATGGAGAATCCCAATGCGCAATGCTCGCCTGTTTTGTTGAATACCCACCGGTTGCCATAGTCGTAAAAGCATGGTTTACTGCATCGAAAAGATTCATATCACCTGCCCATAATAAAAGAGTTTCCGCAACGGTAAAGGATATATATATATACCAGAGTCGTTTTGCAGTTTCTTTTATCCTGGGATGTAATTTGTCGGGGGTAGGACCAGGTACTTCCGCTATAAATAACTGCATTCCGCCAATGCCCAGCAAAGGTAGAATTGCAAGGGTAAGTACAATAATCCCCATCCCGCCAAGCCACTGAGTGAGACTTCTCCAAAACAATATTCCGTGAGAGAGAGACTCG
The DNA here is from genome assembly GCA_964426915.1 of uncultured Bacteroidaceae bacterium. Classification (GTDB taxonomy): domain Bacteria; phylum Bacteroidota; class Bacteroidia; order Bacteroidales; genus CAYRTD01. Next base: position 3,411 of record CAYRTD010000035.1, read on the forward strand.
ATGTCATTCAGCACCGATGCTCCTGTGGTTGTGAAGCCTGAAATAGTTTCGAAGAATGCATCGGTAAAGGTATCTATTGAATTTGTAAAAATAAATGGGAGAGAGCCGAAAAATGAAAAAACAATCCAGGACAGAGAAACCACAATATAGGCATCTCTCTTGGAAATGTTTTTTTCCGCATCACGTGTAAGAGCCCAGGCGATTCCTCCGAAAAAAATACAGATCAGTCCGGCAATAAAAAAATCAAGTTCCTGATTCTCCTTATACAAAAGTGAAACAGGTATGGACAGCATTATAAATACCCCCTCTATAAGCAGGAGTATCCCAAGGAGCCTGAAAATTATTTTAATGTTAAACATTAATTAAAATCTGTCATTAAAGTCGGGTGTCTGTTCCGATAGCTATCGGATCATAATGTTCGAGATCAAGGCTTGCGACCGTGTGTCGCTAAAGCTTCAGCGACAGCGTGCGGAGGCACAAGCCGGAAAAAGCGGAGTTTCCTCGTGCAAATGAGCATTTTTCCGGCGAGCATAACGTAGATATCGGACATTATGGACAGACACTAATTAAAGAACTTCCCTACAGTAGAAACTGCAGACGGAAGTGCGAAAACAACTACATGATCCCCTTCAAGAATTTCTGTATCTCCCTTGGCTATTATTCCCTTTTTCTTTCTGATAAGTCCCCCAATGATGGCATCTTTGGGAAAATCAATTTCTTTCAGACTCCCTTTTGTAATAGCTGATTCAGGTTTTGCAATAAATTCCAATACCTCTGCATCAGTACCGGTAAGGCATTTAATAGCTGTTACTTCTGTACTCATAGTAAACCGGAAAATACGACTAGCTGTAATTAATTTTTTATTAACAATGGTATCTATACCAATGTTTTCTGCAAGTGGTATATAATCAATATTCTCAACCTCCGCTATGGTTTTCTTAACTCCCATTCTTTTTGCCAGCAGACAGGAAAGAATATTTGTTTCGGAATTTCCTGTAACTGCTACGAAAGCATCCATTTTGGCAAGCCCTTCCTGAGCCAGTAATTCCACATTGGATCCGTCACCGTTGATCACCAGGGCGTTATCGAGAGTGTTGGAGATCATATAACTTTTTTCTCTGTCCGCCTCAACAAGTTTTACGTAATGCTGATCTCCCAAATCCCTCGCTGCACGGATCCCTATACGGCTTCCTCCGAGTATCATGATATTTCTGACTTCATAATTTTCCTTACCGGTATAACGGAGTAAATTTTTAACACCACCCTTATTCGAAATCACATACACAAGATCACCGGTTTTAAAACGATCATTTCCTCGTGGGATAAGGGTATGTCCCTCCCTGGTTATGGCCACAGCCCTGTATTCCAGTATGTTTTCCGGGTCGGTTACTTCAGCAAGACTTTTATCAATAATAGGAGCATTGTCTTCGAGTTTGAATGCATAAAGATGTAATCTTCCTCCTGAAAAGTCTGTCACATCAGTTGTACTTGTCTGGGAAAGTAGACCGACTATCTCCCGGGCTGCAATTTTTTCGGGATATATAAGATAGTCTATTCCAAGACTTACGAACATTTCGCGGTTATCAGAATATAAATACTCCTGATTGTCGATCCTTGCAATGGTTTTACTTGCTCCCATTTGTTTTCCAATGATCGCTGCGGATATGTTTGTTGATTCGGCCTGAGTAACTGCGATAAAAAGATCTGCTTTTTTTATTTTTGCTTCTTTCAATAGACCAAGAGAAGTGGCACTCCCTTCAAGAGTGAGTACATCCATGGTTGATCCAATAAGTTTTAACCTGTCTGAATCATTATCGATAACGGTGATATCATGGTTCTCATTACTCAACATCCTTACAAGATGTGCTCCAACTGCTCCTGCTCCTGCGAGAATAATTTTCATAACATTAATACAATTAAGGACGCAAAATAACACAATATCTGCTTAATCGCCCAAAGCTTTGCTGTTTTTTTCATGTCATTCATAGCAGTTCACAAATAAATGCACCCATTTCCTCTACCCGGTGATATTCAATCGACAACGAATCGGGTACTCTTATATCAGGTAAATAAAATGAAACAGCAGGGGTAACTACAATTTTTTTGAAAGTGAAAAACTTCTGCAGCTCCCCATAATCTGGTAATGGAACACATCCCAGAATTATTATTTCAGTATAAATTGATGCGGATGAGTTGAATTCTGAAAATATAGTATAGTCATTGATTACAGTAATTTTTTGGTTATCTGTGTATAAGATAAAATTATTTTTTCCTGGAAGTGGAAAATAGTAGTCAGTAATCCTATTTTCCATTTCTTTAAAAGGGATATTCTCCTGTTTACCATTGTAATTTTTTATCAGGTATCCTGAGCTCGCATAGCGGATATTCTGAATGTCAGATTGGTCATTGAACAATAATAGGTTTAATTGTTTGTACCTTATGCTGATAGCACTTGTTTTTTTTACATTGAAAACACATAATTCCTGTTTGTTATGCATTTTGTATTCTATGGTCCCCGTAAGTATTATTAAAGCAATCATTGCCTCTGCCAATAACAGGTAAAAATATTTCCGGTAATAATAGAATAAAAGAAGAATGAGAGCCGTCAGGAAAAATATTATTACCTGTGAGGTAGTGAGATGAATATTCGTGATAATTTTTCCCGGTAATTCATTTATCATGCCGACACATAAGTTCATAAGTGAACTTAGCTTCAGTGACAACAGGAGAAGAAAATCTGAGACAGGAGGAATAAAGAAGAAGAGGGCTGAAGAAAGAAAAAAAATCATTAGCAGAGTAACCATTGGAATAACACAAATATTTGTAAGTAGGAAATAAACCGGAAACTGATGAAAATAAACGGCAGCGAGGGGGAAAGTCAGTATCTGGGCTGACAAACTTACCGTTACAAGATCCAGATTCTTCCGGATTATTTTAAATTTGCTTTTATATATGGTATTTAAAGGAGGTTGAAACAATAGGATACTTAATACAGCGGTATAGGAAAACTGAAAGCCAACATCATATATAATATTTTTATTTAATAGGATTTGTATAAATGCTGAAATGAAAATCGTATTGAAAATGTATGATCTGCGGTTTATAAGCACCGCAAAACTTGCAAGACTGAACATTGTGACAGATCTTATAACCGATGCTGACAGACCGGTCATCATTGCATAAAACCATAGAACTCCTGTTATAATCAGAAATCGCATTATCTTTCCTGACTTTCTTTTTCCAAGAAAAAAGGTCAGATAATTAAGGAATACCCAGATCATTCCCACATGTAAGCCTGATACTGCCATAATATGAATAGCTCCTGCATTTGAGAAGGCTGTTTTAACTTCAGGATCGAGCTCTGACTTGTCACCTGTACATATTGCCAGCATTACTTCATAGTCAGAACCCGGATTTTCGCCGGCTATTTTTTTGATCTTTTCCTGAAGATATTCTTTCATTCGTAGTGCACCAAGTTTTAATCTGCCCATCGATGGTGGAAAATCGGTTTTTTTCCAACATCCCTCACTAATGAAACAGCTAAAAAAAATATTCCTTATTCGAAGATATCTGGCATAATCAAATTCCCCGGGGTTTCCCGCATTTGTTACTTTATTTAAACGGGTTTTTAAGAGCAGTACATCGCCCGGCCTGGGAAGAGAATCATGGTTTTGAAGTGAAAAATATGCATTTATATAGATATTATCGGAAATAAAACTTTTATCATTTGCATCTGACAGAAGTCTCATCCGAAAATGTATACTTGCAGGTTTTCGGGAGGGCGGAGATACTACCTCTGCTATGAAGATATCTCCGGCCTGTTGAGTAATATTTTTGCTATTCACTTTTGCACATAGCAGTCCTCCTATCAGAAATCCGGTGATCAATATCAAGCTTGTTAGTTTTTCATATTTGCCCGGAAGAAAAAATAGGAGAAAAATGTAAACCATAATTATTGAGCACAGGACAATTTGCAAGCTCTGGCCTGTAAACCTAAACCCCGTTATGTCATGTAGTAAAATGCCGGCAATAAAGGTAATAAGTGGCCAGAGAACTGGAATGGCTGTGATTTTTTCAGAAATCGTTAACATCCGCTTTTTATTATTAATGAAAAAAAGATTAAAAAATCAGCCCCTCTCTTTTAAAAAATTCGAACATTTAATAATTTCGGGTGTTTGGAAATTAGACGGGATGAAAGATTTCTGTTTACTTTAATTTAACCTTCACATCAAAAAAAAACTGATATGGCAAACCTGAAAACTACTTACCTCGGTCTTGAATTAAATAACCCAGTAATTGTTGGTGCCAGTGACATGGTAACCAAATCTGATAATTTAAAAGCTGCTGAGGATGCTGGTGCTGCAGCCATAGTATATAAATCACTTTTTGAGGAGCAGATCCAGCTCGAAAATTACCAGATGGATAAACAGATGACCGATTATAATGAACGTCATGCTGAAATGATTAATCTCTTTCCGGATGTCGATCATGCAGGTCCGCGTGAGTTCCTGCATAATCTTAAAAAAGCGAAAGAAACGGTTGGGATACCCCTTATTGCCAGTTTGAATGCTATTTATAAAGAAACATGGATTGAATACGCAAAACTGATCGAAGATACCGGTGTGGATGCTATTGAACTGAATTTTTATTCTGTACCCGGCGATTCTGAGGAGGAGGAAAAGGATATTACCGGTCACCAAATTGAAGTGGTAAAAGAAATAAAAAAGATATTGAATATTCCTGTGAGTATTAAACTTAGTCCCTTCTATACTAATTCTCTAAAGGTAATTTCAGAGATGGATAGTGTTAATGCGGATGGTTTTGTTTTATTCAATAAAATGTTCCAGCCCGATATTGATCTCGAAAAGGAAGAACATGTATCACCTTTTTATCTGAGTACAGAGAATGAATACAGAATGGCATTGAGATTTGTTGGATTACTTTATGGTCAGACTGCTGCCAGCATATGTGCCAGTGGAGGAATTTTCCATGGCAAGGATATTATAAAACTCATACTTGCAGGGGCCGATGCTGTACAGGTTGTAAGTTCACTTTATAAGAACAAGATCAGTCATATTTCCACCATGCTTAATGAGATGGAAGAGTGGATGAACGATAAGGGATACAGTTCATTGAAGGATTTCCAGGGAAAGGTTTCCCGCAAAAAGGTTAAAGATCCTTATGTATATAAAAGAGCCCAGTATATTGAGTTGTTAATGAAATCGGGTGAAGTGCTCAAGGATAACAGCCTCCGCTAAAATTTGAAACTACAATCTCTTTTGACCCGATGGAGTGTTGATATTATGAGGCTTTTACGGGTTTCAGGTCCCGGACAGGGGTAGTTATCCATAGATACTCATTTCTTCCGGGGTTCTGGTATTTTTATTTTGTATTCAATATCAACCTTTCCTTTTGAGATGGCTTTTAATTTACTCCTAAGCAATTTTTTTCGTAGAGGATTAAGCTTATCTACAAAAAGAATACCGTCGAGATGATCATATTCATGCTGGATGATCCTGGCCTTGACACCTTCAAAAATTTCATCGTGGAACTCCCAGTTTTCATCGTAATATTGAATTCTTATTTTGGGTTTTCGTGCTACATCCTCCCTGATAAGGGGGATACTGAGACAACCTTCGTTAAATAACCATTCTTCTCCGGTCTCTTCCAGAATAACCGGATTGATAAAAACCTTTTTAAAATCTTCCTGAAACTCTTCATCATCTTCCTCCACGGCGGAGGCATCAACAATGAATAGTCTGAGGGATTTACCAACCTGAGGTGCTGCAAGTCCAACACCCTCAGCACTATACATAGTTTCAAACATGTTGTCAATGAGTTCTTTTAACCCTTTATAGTCTTCGGGGATTTCTTTCGCTTTCTTTCTTAAAACGTTGGTACCGTATACATAAACCGGATATGTCATAATTATATTTTTTAGCATTGATGCAGCAGCCGGAATTCTGCTATATTTTCAGGTTATCCAATTTTTCCAGATATGACTGCAAAATAATTGCAGCACTCATTTTATCGATATTTTCTTTTTTTTGACGATCTTTTTTTTTCATTCCCCCATCATATAGAGCTCTTGAGGCCAGCATAGAGGTGAATCTTTCATCCTGATACACCAACTCTATTTCGGGATATTTACGTCGAAAAGCCGTTTCAAATTGTTTTACATATTCAGACGATTCTGAGGCCTGATTGTTCAATCGCTTTGGTTGGCCGAGGACAACACTGTCAACCTTTTCCCGTTTGAAATACTCATCAAGAAATTCAAAGATCTCATGCGGCCCTTTGGTGGTTAGTCCGCTGCCTATCATTTTCAGAGGATCCGAAACTGCAATACCTATCCTTTTCCGGCCATAATCAATTGCCATTATTCTTCCCATAGGGCAAAATTAGAAAAAAAAAGGGTGCCTTATGGCACCCTAAATAAAATTAAATCTTATCCGATTATTTTACTGTGTCCATGTGAGCAATAAGTTCGAGAATTTTTACTGAATATCCCCATTCATTGTCATACCATGAAACAACCTTAACAAAGTTATCACTTAATGAGATGCCGGCTCCTGCATCAAAAATGGAAGTTCTGGCATCACCGATAAAATCGCTGGAAACAACAGATTCTTCCGTATAGCCCAGGATTCCTTTAAGTTCTCCTTCGGAGGCGGCTTTCATTGCAGCTTTGATGTCTTCATAAGAAGCATCTTTTTCAAGTCGGCAGGTAAGATCAACAACGGAAACATTGAGAGTGGGAACACGGAATGCCATTCCTGTGAGTTTACCGTTTAGTTCCGGGATTACCTTACCCACTGCTTTTGCAGCTCCGGTTGAGGATGGAATAATATTGCCGGCTGCTGCGCGACCACCTCTCCAGTCTTTCTTGGAAGGTGCGTCTACAGTCTTTTGTGTGGCAGTTGTTGCGTGCACAGTAGTCATAAGTCCTTCTGCAATGCCAAATTTGTCGTTAAGGACTTTTGCAACCGGAGCAAGACAGTTAGTTGTGCATGAAGCGTTTGATACAAACTGCATATCAGCTTCGTATTTGTCCTGGTTTACTCCCATTACAAACATTGGGGTGTCGTCTTTTGAAGGAGCTGACATTACCACTCTTTTGGCTCCGGCTTCGATGTGTCCCTGAGCTTTTTCCTTAGTAAGGAAAAGACCGGTTGATTCAATTACGTATTCAGCACCAACAGAGCTCCAGTCGAGATCGGCCGGATTGGGCTCCGAAGTTACACGGATTTCCAGACCGTTAACAACCAGTTTATCTCCTTTAGTTTCTATAGTTCCGTCAAATTGCCCGTGGATAGTGTCATACTTGAGCATATATGCAATATAATCCAGATCGATAAGGTCATTAATTCCGACAATTTCCATATCATCTCTTTTCATGGCAGCTCTGAATGCCAATCTGCCAATTCTGCCGAAACCATTAATACCAACTTTTATTTTAGCCATAGGTTTAAAATTAATTAATTATTGAATTAAAAAAATGCTTACTGTTTTCCCGATAACAGGAATGCAAACTTATATATAAAAATTAAATCGAACAAAAAAATGAAAGTTCGAAACGTTAAGAGAATATTAAATCTTTCTTTTTTATAGAATTCTATATGCTTATTAGTCTGTCCATAATGTCCGATTTACTCATTCAGGGTTAAATCAGTGAGACTATGATTTTGGTTTTCAAAATCATTTAGCCGAACTGATTCCGGGCAATAGCCGAGGGATCTCATCAGCGGTATCTTCCGGAGTACCGTGGACAGGCGTGATCTCGTTACTCTCGGTTCTGAAACAGACTCTCGGCTTTATTGACGGACACTTATTAAGTATAAATATTAATAAAGTCAGTGAATAATGATTTTTCTTAAGCGCAATTGAGAAAATACAAAGGGATAAAACATAAAATAAATGATTCTTTCTTTAACTGGGGGGAGTAATTATAAAATACTCAGAGCACGATAGAGTTAGATAATCCGGAAGAAATCAGAAATCATCCTGATCCCTGGTTGCGTTTCTTTGTTCTTTTATTCTTTGATTGTTTTTTCGTCTTTCCCTCAGGCGTTCCCAAAATGAAGAACGCTCACGTTGAGCTTGAGCTGCCGCACTGATATCAATAGATTTTCCAAATCGATACCCGACAAAAAGGTTAAGGAAAAAGAACTGGTTCATTTCATTAGCCATAATGGGTATTTCTTTGGTGAAAATGTCAATTCCTGCACCAAATTCCAAAGCATTGATATTAATATTTCTTCTTGAATACTCGAATGTAAATCCAAATTTGGCGGAGGCTCCGGGAATCACTGATATCTCTTCAAATCCTTCAAAAAATGAAGCTTTTCCATATATATTTGATTGATGGACAGAGGTGTTGAATTTCTCAATCCTGGTGTAGTATTCATAAGGGTTACCTGTGGAATAGTAGATCTCATAATATACGGGTTTCAGCAGTCCTATTGTAGGGCCTATAGAATAGAAGTACCTCACTGACACACTGCCGGCATCATTTTTTCTGTAAATTTCCGAGCTTTGTCCCCATTGTCCTTTTAATTCATAAAAGTTGTTTATTTTTCCAAAAACGAAGCTCTTATTTGAATAAAAGCTATTGGACATTTTTATTTCTTTGGGATGGTTTAGTGAAAACAATTCAACCTGATAAAGGGTATGATTACGGGCATTTATTCTTTTTGCATAGGTAAAATCACCCCCGATTCCATTGGAATTGAGAAATAATCCAAAGGTTCTTTCATTTTTGTAGAGAATCCTTTTCTGATCATCGATCTCACCCTGGGAAAAGGCATTTGTGATAAGCAGCAAGCCAATCAAAACAGATATAAACCTTATCATTCCCCTCATCATATCTAGGCTAATTAATATTCCTTACAAAAAATTAATGCAGCAAAAACCTTGCAAAAAAGGTGTTTTTACTGCAAAAAAGATGTATTTAAAGAAAATAATTAACTCTCTGGATTGTCATTTTGTTCCTGATCGTGCTGGCTGTAGGCAGGACAGGTCTTCTTGTTACAAGAAGACAACATCATTCCCATGGCAAAGGCAAGAACTAGGATCAAACTAAATTTTTTCATCGCTTATCATTATTTACAAAATTGCTAATCATATTGCCTGCAATATACAAAAAAAATATTTGGAGTATCGGAGTATAATAATCTTATGTTCATTTTTTAAAACGAAATATTTATCGAATTGTTACACATTTGTTTAAAATGTTGAAAGCGATAAAACTAAAGAGGCCGTCTTACATGTAAGACAGCCTCTTTAGCATTTGTTAAAAAAAAATGAAAATTATAGTGAAGGGACCCTGTCTGGTGTCCATTGAATTCCCATGGAATTCATTTCCTCCTGAATGGCTCTGATCTTGCTGTCGATGGCTTCAATCCTTTCCAGAACAGTGGGGAATTCTTCCATTAGTATTTCGTAATTGCTTTTCATAATACCAGTAACTCCGTGCATTGATCCCCATGCAGAATAGATTATTGCATTCAGGCGACGGTTTAAAGGCATCTCAATGGGTGGAAGTTCTTCCCAGCTTGCCTCTGCTTCCGGACCTTCAAATTCATAGAGTATATCCTTTAGTTCGAGCTGAATTTTTCTCAAGCGTTTGAGAAGTTCCATTTGGCCTGATGAGGACTGGGAAACGGTTTGCATCATTTGATTTAGCTTTTCAATGTTATGTTCAGTTAGCTGTTCAGCTCCTCGCATTGTCCTGGTTAGTTTCGCCAGATTTTCGTTGAATTCGTGATTGCTCCTGGCATCCTGCCTTGGCAATGTGGAATTTCTTAAAATTTCTGTCTTAAATTCGAAAGGGGGTACCAGGGGTTTCAGGCTATCTCTGACTACTAAATCCATGCTCACAGTATATTTACCGGGAAGGGCAAGCATACCTCCTCTTGAATCGGCAGTGGGGTTAAATTCATTTTTCTGCATTCTTACAGGAAACGGACTGTCATATCTCAGATCCCATGTCAAGCGGTTGATACCTTTTGAAGGTTTTTTTGTAACCTTTCTTACAACATTTCCTTCTTCATCCCTGATAGTGAAAATAAGATAAGGGGGGATTTCATTTTCTTCTTCTCTGAGTCTGGTGAAATCGGGTTGGGGAATAGGTTTTCTTTCCTCGAAAAGTTCTTTTTCCTTTTCCTGTCGCATTTGTTTAAGGGTTTTCGGAGTTTCTTCGAGAAAATAAGAAAAAACTGCACCAAATTCAGGATTCGGAGCGTGGAATAGTGTTGCGCCCTGACCGTATTTTCCACCTTTTTGCAGGAACATTAATGCATCGGGAATATTGAAAATGTGTGCTTCAGATTTTAGGATATCTTTATTCTCTGCCAGTTCTCTCAAGGGTGAATAGTTATCCAGAATGTAAAAGCCGCGTCCGAAAGTGGCAAGGACAAGGTCGTTTTCTCTTTGTTGAATTGTCATATCACGGACCGCTATTGTAGGTATGCCTGATTTTATCTGCACCCATTCATTACCTCCGTCGATGGAAAAATATACTCCGAATTCGGTTCCGGCAAAAAGAAGATCACCGTTTAGATAATCCTGCTCCAAAGTATGCAACGTCTGGTTATCCGGTAAATTATTTACTATGGATGTCCATGTCTTTCCTTTATCGGTGCTTTTAAGCAGGTAAGGGCTGAAATCATCCTGCTTACGATTATCGAAGCTTGCAAAAACAACATTCGCATCGTGTTTTGAAGGCATAATATCACTTACATAGGTATATTCGGGAACACCCGGAAAATTCCGTACCTGTCTCCACGTTTTCCCTGCATCTTCCGAAATAGAGATCACTCCATCATCGGTACCTGCATATAAAAGGTCTTCCTGAACAGGAGATTCTGCAAAAGACACTCCGGTTCCGAATAAACTGGTAGATACATCTTTTTTCACCGCACCAATGCTCCAGTAACGATCCATTACCTTCCAGGTATTACGATCGGTTTGAGAGGTTAGATCCCCGCTGATCACTTCCCAGCTTTCTCCCCTGTTATCACTGCGGAAAACTTTATTTGCGAAAGCATATAGCCGTGTATGGGAATGAGGACTTATAATTAGTGGAGCATTCCAGTTCCATTTATAGCTTTTTTCACCTTTACGTGGGCGTGGCTTAATATTCAACGCTTCCCCGGATTGCTTATCGTAACGGTACATATTTCCATACTGATATTCACAGTATACAATATTGGGATCTGTAGGGTCAATTTGTACCCAGAAGCCATCTCCGCCAAGGACCGGGAACCATTCTTCACTTGATACACCTGCAGAACTCAGGTTTTGAGAGGGGCCTCCTAGTGTATTGTTATCCTGTGTCCCTCCGTACACATTATAGAAAGGATAATCATTATCAACCTGTACCCGATAGAATTGCGTAACCGGGAGGTTAGACTTGAACACCCAGTTTTCTCCATCATCAAAAGTTTCATAGATGCCGCCATCGCCTCCAATCAGAATGTGTCTGGTATCATCCGGGTCAATCCATAAAGCATGATCATCGACATGACGGTTAGTACGTCCCAGGTTTTCCCAGGTTTTTCCACCATCCAGGGTAACTTTGCTGACAGTTTCCATCGAGTAGACCTTATTTACATCCACAGGATCACAGTAAATTTCATTGTAATACTGCCCACTGGCGTTATGATTGCTCATCCTTTCCCATGATTCCCCACGGTTAACTGAGCGATAAAAACCGCTTTTATCTTCAGCAGCTTCAACAATCAGGTAAAGAACATTATGATCTGCGGGAGAAACTGCGATTCCCATACCACCCATATGAACTCCGGGAAGTCCTTTCACTATTTTCCTCCAGCTTTCTCCATTATCGGTTGATTTATAAACCGCTGTTTCCGGACCACCACCGATTTTTGTAAAAACATGTCTCCGGCGTTGCTCCGTGGTAAGGTATAAAACATCAGGATCCTTTGGATCCATAATCACATTATTTACCCCTGTATGTTCACTTATATGCAAGGTTTTGTTCCAGGTTTTTCCGCCGTCTTTGGTTTTGTATAGTCCGCGGTCACCTCCGGGTCCCCAGGCAGATCCTTCAGCTGCAACAAAAACAATATCAGAATTCCGGGGATCTATAACTATGCCTCCGATCTGACGTGATTCTTTCAGGCCCATGTTTTTCCATGACTCACCTCCGTCAACACTTTTATAAACCCCGTCGCCATACCCGAGTGCACGCTGATGATTATTTTCCCCGGTGCCTAACCATATCACATTATGATTATTTGGATCCATGGTTATCACTCCTGTTGAATATGCACCATAATGTTCAAATACCGGAGAGAAGCTTGTTCCGTTATTAGTTGTTTTCCATACATTGCCGGAAGCAACCGCAACGAAATATTCAGAATGATCATCAGGATTGACGGCAAAATCTGCAATACGTCCGGAGGTAAAAGCCGGACCGATACTCCGGAACTTTAATCCGGAAAATGTACTGCTTTTTAGGGAATCGGACTCTTCATTTTTCTGTCTCTTTTTTGCCTCTAAATCGGGTACAAAACTAAGAAGAATAAAGAGTGATGTGAGAAGCGAAATGAATCGCATTTTGTAATTCATAATTCTTTGATTTTTTGAGTTTATAAGAAACGGGCGGTAATTTAAAAAACTTTTTTAAGAAAGGACATGATAAAAAACTTTTGTTAAGGATAAATTATTTCTATTCGCTCATCACAATATATATATGAATTTGTTTTTATATTTGTACAATACAGCTTTGACAGATTTAATTATTTACATATTTTGTTTTGACTCCTTCGAAAAAAACTGCTTTTTACTCCCTGGCTTTTCCAGGCGAGAAACGGGCAGAAAAATAGATATGTCAAACGGAACATATACATTATCCTCTAATTAAAACCTCTTGAAACACTATGCTGAAAACCATTTTCGAACACCGGTCAATTAGAAATTATAAAGAAGACGAAATCCCTTCTGATTTATTAAGCGAAATTCTTCAAGCCGGCACCAGAGCCTCAACAACCGGCAACATGCAGGTTTATTCAATGATAGTTAATGAAGATCCGGAAATAAAAGAAAAACTATGGGAGGCTCATTTTAAGCAACCCATGGTAAAAAAGGCACCTGTTCATATTACCTTCTGTGCAGATTTTCATCGTTTTAATACATGGTGTCGTAACCGAAAAGCTGAACCGGGATATGATAATTTTCTTTCTTTCATGACAGCTGCAATTGATGCACTCCTTGCATCACAGAATGTTGTTATTGAGGCGGAATCACATGGCCTTGGTGCATGTTACCTTGGTACAGCAACTTACAATGCCGATAAGATCATTGAGATACTTAATCTCCCAAAAAATGTTGTACCCGTCGCAGCACTGGTGCTTGGCTATCCTGCAGAAATACCGGGTCTCACAGACAGATTACCTCTTGAAGCGGTTGTGCATAATGAAAAATATCAAATCTTCACTAAAGAAAAGATAGACAGGGTATATGAAGAACGCGAGGCTTCTGAGGAAACCCGTGATCTTCTTGAGATAAATCAGAAGGAAACACTGGCCCAGATATTTACTGACAATCGTTATAAGAAGGAAGATAATGAGTTTTTTTCAGAAAAATACCTTGGGGTTTTGAAGAGACAGGGGTTTTTGAAATAGATCTGCTGTTTATAATAAATTCGAATTCATATTCGGCCTATTGAAATTCCAGACCCAAATAATTTGCAATCTCTTTCATCTCTTTAACCACCCCGGGGATCATAGTGATTCCTTCTTTTCTGATTAGCTCTTCTTTCCTGCGTTCAGGTTCGCCGGGAATAAGGACTTCTTCGTGGCCTGGAGCTGTTTTTGCGTTTTTAAAGGTATCTATCCACTCATCCATTTTATTCTTGAATTCCTGTGCAGGTCTGAATGCATCTATTCGCATGGCACCAAAAAAGTGACCTGTCCCTTCGCCTGTTTTTTCATCGAGGACAGGAAGATACGCAACTGAGGGAGGAACAAAAGGGCCAAAATTGGCACCGGATAATACGGCTGATAGAATATCGACTACAGAACTCATGCAATATCCCTTATGACTTCCATGTTCATAGTCTCCGCCAAGTGTAAGCATTGAGCCACCTTCTTTAAGAATATCGGGTTCTTCCGATGCATTCCCTTCTTTGTCCTGTACATAACCCAGGGGAACTTTCTGGTCCTGTTTGGCAGCCACTGCAAGTTTTCCACGTGCAATGGGGGTAGTGGAAAAATCGGCCACGAAAGGATCTCTTTTTCCTGCCGGTATGGCAACAGCTATGGGATTAGTGCCAAGCAACCTTGAAACTGAAAATGTTGGAGCAACAAGCGGATTGGCATTCGTCATTGCAATACCTATCATATCTTTTTCCAGGGCCATCATAGAATAAAAACCTGCAATTCCGAAATGATTGGAATTGCGTGTGGATACCCAGCCAGTGCCGGCTTTTTCTGCTTTCTCTATTGCTATTTGCATTGACCTGGTGGCAGCTATCATTCCTATCGATCTGTCGCCATCAACAACCGCTGTACTGGGGGATTCGTGAACGATCTTTACTTCAGGCAGAACATTGATACGTTTGGCCTGCCATAGCTGAAAATAATCCTTGATGCGAATCATTCCATGTGAGGATAAGCCCCTGAGTTCAGCTGCCATAAAAACATTTGTTGCCAGTTTTGCGTCTTCCGGGGGACATCCCATTTTTATAAATACATTCCGGGTGAAATTTTCAAGATATTCGTAGCTGTGCATAATTTGGAATTTGTTTGGAGTAAAAATATAAATTTCCAGCCAATTAAAGAGGCTGTCTAAGAAGTAATAATCTTTTTAAAAGAACTTATAATCTGAAGCTTTCAATTTGTAAGTAAGCCAAAACTTAAAAATACTTTTTAGTCACAAGCAAGTAGTTTGCGATAAATAAAAAAAATAACTGAAGAATTGGTGCCTTTAAATAAAAGAGTTACATGCAAGACAGCCTCTTTAACTGATAAATTTATTCATCCCTTCTTGCAATAGCCGCCGCAGCCTGATCGGTTGGCATGATCAGCATATCGTTGATATTGACATGAGCGGGACGGGTTACGGCAAAAAGAATTGCTTCTGCAATATCTTCAGCATAAAGAGGTGTTAATCCTTTATAGACATTCTCGGCTCTATCTTTATCACCCTTGAACCGGACAGTGGAAAATTCCGTATCAACCAAGCCTGGTGCAATATTGGTAACCTTTATTTTGTTCTGCAGCAAATCTATTCTCATGGCCCTGGATAAAGCATCGACAGCGTGTTTTGTTGCACAATAAACATTACCGTTTTCGTAAACTTCTTTACCCGCGACTGATGCAATATTGATAATATGACCACTGTTTTCAGCAACCATTCGCGGAGATACGGCCCGGGTAACATAAAGCAGTCCTTTGATATTGGTATCTATCATTCTTTCCCAGTCATCCACCTCTCCGTTATCAATATGATTTAATCCGACAGCAAGGCCAGCATTATTTACCAAAACATTTATTTTTTTCCATTTTTCCGGAAGCCCTTTTATGGCACTGTCAACTTCTGCCTTATTTCGCACATCGAATGATAGTAAAAGGATTTCTACTTCGGAAATTTTTTGAATTTCTTTTTTTAGATCCTCCAGCCGATCTTTCCTTCTGCCGCAAATTATGAGATTATACTCATGAATAGATAGAATATCTGCAGTTGCTTTTCCAATTCCGGAAGTAGCCCCGGTTATTAATGCAATTTTTTTCATAGCTGATTATTTCCTCCAAAGTTAAATAAAAGTAATAAAAGTTAGTGCTGTTAAAGGGATTTCATGATGGATTGTACCTGAAAACAAAAAATCACTTTTAAAATATCCTAACTTATACTATTTTAGCGCCGGCATCGTTTAAGTAGTGTCTGTCCATAATGTCCAATATCTGCGTTGCTGCAACCGCGTGTCGCTGAAGCTTTAGCGGAGGCACAAAATTTTAAATCCTCGAATACATTAGTATACTGCGGTTTAAAATTTTTACACGCCTCCGTTGAAGAACGGGGCAGGCTTTGATCTCGAGCATTAGCTTTGCTAAGCTCACCGCCAATTGGCGGTTCGATTCCGATCCAGACACCCGACTTTATTGACGGACACTTAGTATAAAAATCTGCATTTTGAAGAAAACTGTATTCATACTTCTTTTGTTTATTCCCTTTCTCCTGAACGGGCAGGTAAAACGGCCCAGGAATATGCCTGGCTATGACTTTAAGACTCTGCATTTTGGTTTTACAATTGGCTTTCATTCCCAGGATCTTTCTTTTAAAAGAGATGAAAATTTAGGTTTATTTGCCGATGTGTCAGATCCCGGATTGGGTTTTCAGGTTACTATTGTTTCTGATCTTAGATTGAGTGAGAACTGGAATCTACGGTTTCTGCCCGGTATCGCACTTGGCGAAAAAGAGATTTCTTTCTATGATATTCAAACCAGGGATTTGGTTGAAAAAGGAACTATAGAATCCAACTATCTGGACTTCCCGCTTTTACTTAAATACCGGTCTAAAAGGCTTAATAATGTCAGACCTTATATTATAGGTGGATTAAATTATCGTTATGACCTTGCCGCAAGGAAAGAGTCCGATGAGAGTGACAGAATATATGTGAGACTTAAACCCTCTGATCTTTACCTTGAAGGTGGGTTTGGGATAGATTTTTACTCACAATATTTTAAATTTTCACCTGAAATTAAGGTGGGAATGGGTCTGAGAAACCTTCTTGTTAAGGATGTAACACAGAGAGAGACTCAGTTTGTGAATTCTATCGACCATCTGCGCTCTTTTGTGGTAATGATCAACTTTCATTTCGAATAATTTTTTTTTCTTGTAATTTCCGATCCTGTAATTCCCACTGCAATACTAAGATTTAAAGATTCTGCACCGTATTTCTCTGAATGTCCGGGAATGGTTATCCTGTGTTCAGTGCGTTCAGATATTTTTTTTCCGAGCCCCTTCGACTCATTTCCAAAAAAGAACATTCCACGACCAGTTAAGGGGAATTTATATAAATTTTCGCCATCCAGGACTGCTGATATCGTCTGATACCCGGAAGCCATTTTTTTTATTCCATCAAACAGACTCTCGGTTTCTGTGTAGTGGACTTTAACTCTTGAAAAACTTCCCATGCTCGCCTGGATGACCTTAGGATTATAGTGATCCACACTATCCTGACTGCAAAAGATATTTTTTATGCCAAACCAGTCTGCAGTTCTGATAATTGTTCCGAGATTACCGGGATCCTGAATTTTCTCAAGAAAGAAACTATAACAGTTTTCAATTTCGGCAGGACTCCATCCGTATTCTGGAATTTCTATTTCAAGTATCGCCTTGTTGGGTGATGAAAGGGAGGATATCCTTTTTAATTCTTTTTCACTGATCTCAATAGTAGGAATATTGGCTGGTATATATGTGTCGGAATTCAAGAAGCTGGGTAAAGCCAATAAACTTCTTAGTTTATAACCACTCCCCGAATTTAAAAGCAGTTCTTTAACTATCTTATCTCCTTCAGCAAGAAATACTTTGTATTCATTCCTGATTTTTTTTTGTTTGAGTGATGAATAGTACTTTAACTGATTTCTCGATAACATTTGGGAAAAATTTATATTTGCAAAAATATATAATGTATTTTTTAAGTTTAGTATAAAATATTGCAATTTTGTCGCGTTTATACTTTTCTACTTAATATTACTGCATTTTGATCAGAAATCTCGTATACCTGTTTTTGCTTGTTGGGCTGTTTAGTTCGTGCAGCATGACTAAATATGTGCCTGAAAATGAGTATCTTTTGGATAAATACACCATTAAGGGCCAAAAAGGAAAGCTCAAAAAGGAGGAACTTGAAAATTATATTCGTCAGAAACCAAATAAAAAAATTCTTGGATTTAAGTTTTATCTCGGACTTTATAACCTTTCCAGTCAGGATAAGACCGGATGGTTTCACAGAACAATGCGAACAATCGGGGAAGAACCTGTCATTTACAGTGATTTTTTAGCGGAGAGAACAACCAAACAACTAGAACTTTTTTTAAAGAACAAAGGATATTACAATGCAAGTGTTGAGGACTCTGTTATAGTCAAAAACCGGAAGGCTAATATAATTTACAGGTTAACACCCGCAAAACCCTACCTTATCAGAGATATAGATTATGTATTTGAGGATACCACACTAAGGGATCTTGTGTTAAGGGATACGGTGAACTCTCTTTTAAGTAAACACGACCTCTTCGATGTAGATGTTCTATCTGCCGAGAGGGAAAGAATAGCGACACATTTAAACAACCTGGGATACTTTTATTTTTCAAAGGAATTTATATTTTACCAGGCCGATACAAGTCTTGCTGATTATAAGGTGGACATTGAGCTTATTATCAAAAAATACAAGGTGCCTGCAGAAAATGGAAACTACACTGAAAAGCCGCATCCAAAGGCCAGGATTGGAGAGGTTTTTATGCACACCGAATTTAATCCGCAGAAAGCTCTCAACAACAGGCAGCGATATGAGATTGACATGGATACCCTATCTCTAGAAAATGTCAATTTGCTGTACAATGAAAAACTGAAAGTTACTCCGGGAGTTTTAACGGAATCAAGTTTTATTGTTCCCGGTGATCTTTATAATCTGGAAAATGTTCGCAGAACATACAGAAATCTTTCTTCACTCAGATTATTTCGTCTTGTAGATATCGAATTCCGGGACATCGACAGCATAGATAATGCGGGTCAGATAGTTCTGGAATGCGAAATTTTTCTTACCCCCCAAACCTTGCAGGCCTATACCGTGGAATTGCAGGGAACAAATTCTTCAGGAAATATTGGTGCAGCCGGGAATTTTATTTATCAGCACAGGAATTTTTTTGGGGGGGCAGAGAATTTAAATCTTAGTTTAACAGGAGCCCTAGAAACACTGAAGGAAAACTATGGGGAAGACTACGGAAATATGGTAGAATTTGGTTCTGAGGTTCGCATAGGGATTCCAAAATTCTTCCTGCCTTTCAAAACCGATCAATTTATAAGAAAATATAATCCTAGTACATCGATTTCAGCAGCTTATAATTACCAGAGAAGACCGGATTATACACGTACCGTTGCAAATGCTTCCTTCGGATATAACTGGAAGGGAAACCGCTACCTTACACATATTATTAATCCCATAGAACTGAATCTGGTATCCATACCATTTAAATCCAGGGAGTTTTCCGACTGGCTGGAAGGCAAATATATTTTCTATTCATATCAGCCTCACCTTGTAACAGTTACAAATTACAGTCTTATTTTTAATAATCAGAACATTCAAAAGAAAACCGATTTTACTTATTTTCGAATAAATGTCGAGTCGGCCGGCAATGTTCTTTCTGCTGCCTATGATCTGGCTGATTTTAAAAAAAGTAACGGCAGTTATGAGCTTTTCAATACCGAATTTTCACAATACATCAGAGGAGATTTTGATGTACGTTATTATAATCTGATAGATGAAAACAGCAGTTTAGTATATCGTTTTTTTGCAGGCGCCGGCTTACCTTATAATAATTCCACCGCTCTTCCTTTTGAAAAAAAATATTTTGCCGGTGGTGCTAACGGAATTCGTGCCTGGCAGGTCAGAAACCTGGGACCTGGATCCTATGAAGAGGAGGAAAGGCTGACCTATCCGAATAAAACTGCGGATATAAAACTGGAAGTAAATCTTGAGTACCGTTTCAGGCTCTTCTGGGTACTGGAAGGAGCTTTGTTCATTGATGCCGGGAATATTTGGGCTATTAATGAAAATGACGAAAGAGAAGGAGCTTTATTTAACCCCGGGTCCTTTTATAGAGACATTGCCGTGGGTACGGGCTTTGGAAGCCGTTTTGTTTTTTCATTTTTTACATTTCGTCTCGATCTGGGTATTAAAGCCAGAGACCCTATTCTTCCTGAAGGAAATAAATGGATAGTCGGCACAAGGAAAATGACTTCTGATGATTTCACTCTTAATATCGGCATAGGTTATCCCTTTTAGCAGAATTTTGTTCCGATCGTTGTTTTACATAGTTGAAAAATATAATGGATATATCTGCTAATTAAATTACAATCCAGCTGAAATTTATGGTTTTTTATTTATAAATTTGTGCAAAATTCGATTATCAAGTAGTAACTTTTAAAGAATAAATCATGTCTCAAAAAATTTTAGACCATGTAAAACCGGGAGTGGTAACCGGAGATGATGTCAGAACAATATTTGAAATAGCTCAGGAGAATCATTTTGCCTTACCGGCTGTTAATGTGGTAAGTACAAATTCGGTAAATGCAGTTATTGAAGCCGGAAGAACAGTAAATTCCCCCATAATGATCCAGTTTTCAAATGGCGGTGCAACTTTTTATGCCGGAAAAGGTGCTCCCAACGAAAATATGAAAGCCTCAATCGCCGGTGCGATATCAGGAGCGAAGCACGTACACATGATGTCGGAGCTCTACGGGGTACCCGTTATCCTTCATACTGACCATGCTGCAAAAAAATTATTGCCATGGATAGACGGATTACTTGATTATGGGGAAAAGCATTATGAACGTTATGGTCGTCCTCTATACAGCTCTCATATGCTTGACCTATCGGAAGAGCCGCTCGAGGAGAATATTAAGATCTGTAAAGAGTACCTTGAACGTATGAGTAAAATGGGTATGACCCTTGAGATTGAATTGGGCGTAACCGGTGGGGAAGAAGATGGAGTTGATAATACCGAGATTGACAATTCGCTTCTTTATACTCAACCGGAAGAAGTTGCCTATGCTTATGAGGAACTTAAGAAGATATCTCCTAATTTTACTATTGCTGCTTCCTTTGGGAATGTGCATGGAGTATATAAACCGGGAAATGTTAAACTTACCCCGAAAATCCTTAAGAATTCTCAGGAATTTATTCAGGAAAAATACAATACTCCCGAAAAACCTGTTTACTTTGTTTTCCATGGTGGATCCGGTTCTACACAGGAAGAAATCAGAGAAGCTATCTCTTATGGAGTCATAAAAATGAATATTGATACAGATACTCAATGGGCATACTGGGATGGAGTGCGGAAATATGAAGCTGAAAATCACGATTACCTTCAGAGACAAATTGGAAATCCTGAAGGTGAAGATAAGCCCAATAAGAAAAAATATGATCCGAGGGTCTGGCTGAGAGAAGGAGAGAAGGCAATGATTGAGAGACTGAAAGTCGCCTTCGATGATTTGAATTGCAATGACAGACTATAATAAATACCTTTATCAAAAACCGCCTTCGGGCGGTTTTTTTATTTATTGGGATTCGTATTTTTTTTATTATTATTGCTCCCTGTTTAAAAAGATTGCTTATGTCCGGAATACCTATTGCCGAAAGAGATAGATTCAGTTCAAAATTTGGAGTAATTGCAGCCGCTGCCGGCTCTGCCATAGGCCTCGGAAACATTTGGAGATTTCCTTATGTCGCAGGTGAAAACGGAGGTGCTGCTTTCTTATTTATCTATCTTGTGAGTATAGCCGTTATAGGTATCCCGGTAATGCTTTCTGAGTTTGTGATCGGAAGAGGAGCCCAAAGGAATCCCTATGGAGCCTTTAAGAAATTGGCACCGGGTAAACCGTGGTACCTTATAGGTCTCATGGGAGTTGTTGCCGCATTTATGATACTTGCTTTTTATACCGTTGTTGCCGGATGGACCCTGGAATATATCTATCAGTCTTTTACAGGAAGTCTTTCAGCAAAATCAACCCTTGAATTAAGTGAATTATTTGACAATTTCAGATATAACTCAGTACGTCCAGTACTTTGGTTTTTGATATTCATGTTTTTTACGGGGTATATAGTTATTGCAGGGATTAAAAACGGAATAGAAAAATATACCAAATTTCTCATGCCCTTGCTTCTTATCATGCTTATCGCCATGGCTGTATATGTTCTGACTTTTGACGGTGCGGAAAAAGGTCTGAGTTTCCTTTTTAAACCGGATTTTACGAAAATCACTCCCTCAGTTATTCTTGAGGCTCTCGGCCAGGCCTTCTTTTCATTAAGCATAGGTATGGGTACTTTGATTACTTACGGATCGTATATAAAAAAGAACGATAATCTTGGCTCGACCGCTATCTCGGTTGCCGGTGCTGATACTTTTATTGCCATTCTTGCTGGAATAGCTATTTTTCCCGCAGTTTTTGCCTTTGCCGATATCGAAAATATCGGACTTGCTAATGTTTCCGGTGAAGGTCTCGTATTTATTACCCTTCCGGGCATTCTTTTCAGTATACCCGGAGGACAGCTTTTATCCACCATGTTTTTCCTTTTACTTTCCGTCGCTGCCCTCACTTCAACTATCTCTGTATTGGAAGTGATAGTTGCTTATTTCGTGGAAGAACTTGGAATGATAAGGAAAAGGGCTACGGTTGTCGCGACTATTTCGGTTTCTTTCCTCGGCATATTAAGTATTTTGTTTACTGGGGTATTTGATTTTCTGAATTTTACAACCGCTAATGTTCTTCTTCCTCTCGGAGGGCTTTTCATCGTTCTATTTATAGGATATTTTTACGGCAGAAGAAAAACAAAAGAAGAACTATCAAATTCAGGTGCTCTCAAGGCTAAATATGTACCGGCATATCTTTTCAGTGTGAAATTCCTGGCTCCTTTGGTTATCGCGATCATTTTTGCCTATGGAATTATGAACTCTCTTAATTCCAGAAAAGATACTGTAATTCCTTACCCGGATCCGCCTGCACAGGAGTTGAAGCCAAGCCCCACCGAATAACCTAAGTTGTGTCTGTCAATAGAGTAGAATGATTGTCCATAATGTCAGTTTTACTCATTTAATGTTATACTTTAAGTGGTATTTCCAGAGGTTTCGGAACAGGCAGTGAACTCATTTCACCCGGTTCTGCGTTTTACAAATAATCCAGACAAAAGGAATCCGCCTGGGGCTGATGTTCTATAAGGCCAGCACACCCTGCTGGGAGGGATAGTAGTTTCTATACTTTTTAATAGTTAATGAGACATACATGTCCTTTTTGCTTTATGACCATGTATTTCATAGGGTGGGGACTCAGGATAATACAATCTATCCTGGTTTTTCCGGTAAAAAATTATCAGCCTGCAAACTCATTGCAGTCCCCTGTTGTACATTTGAATATGTATTGGATGATCAGGGAATACATAGGCTTTACTTCCAGGGAGAAGAGATCTCTTCTTTTTATTTTGCTTATAATCAGCGGATCACTTTTTTACAGGATATGGTTGTCCTCCAGGGAACCTCCTGCTATTAATTTATCAGAGGAGCAAAAAAAAGAAATACAGGCATTTATCGATTCTTTTGAGGAGAAAATTCCTGCCGATGATGAAAAGCATGGTTCTAACCGGGAAACTACTGATATTCTACCAGGATATAGATTACATAAATTTGATCCTAATATTGCAGAAACTCAGGAATTATTAAACCTGGGATTAGATGAATTTGTTGTAAAGAATATTATTAATTACAGGAAGGCTGGAGGGGTTTTTAAGAAAACCGAAGATCTTTCAAAAATTTATGGTCTGGATACCTCGAAATACCTGGAACTGGTTCCCTTTGTAATTTTGCCACCGGAAAATGTTATATCTGCAAAAAGCATTGGTAAGGATACTACAGCAGAATCAGAATTACTCACTGGTTATGAAACAAGGCTGAATATCGCCCGGTTCCGGGATATAATGCAGATAGAAGGCATGGATCCAAAAATAGTGGGAAGAATGCTTAATTACCGTGATTTACTGGGTGGTTTCTATTCCGCTGATCAACTGGATGAGGTATATGGGATGACAGATTCTCTTAAGAGGAAACTGATCCGGCATTTTAGGGTGGATTCTGAAAATGTATACCGGTTTTCCTTTGAAGAACTCAATTTTTCTGACTTACTCCGGCACCCCTATACGGAAAAAGAGCATGTCAAGGAATTTTTCAGACTTAAAGAATTCTATGGCGATTCACTAAAACTAGAACACATTAAAGCAAACAGGATTTTTCCGGACAGTATTTTTTTGCTTATAAAGCCTTATTTTCCTGAATAAATTAGTTTTATTTTATTTTTTTTGAGTATTTGTGGAAATTGACAGACATAATTCTTAAATTTATAGTCTTTTTGGATATGTAAATATTGTTGTAATTTCCTGTTTAACATTTAATTATGAGTCCAATAACGGATATTTTATTAAAAATTCAAAAAAAAGCGTTTTTTTTTGGAATATA
The DNA here is from genome assembly GCA_964426915.1 of uncultured Bacteroidaceae bacterium. Lineage (GTDB taxonomy): Bacteria > Bacteroidota > Bacteroidia > Bacteroidales > CAYRTD01. Next base: position 27,659 of record CAYRTD010000035.1, read on the forward strand.
ACAATTTGAATTCCTAAATTTGCGGCTCACAAAAAAATGTTGTTATATTATGATAATTATTCCTGTTAAAGAAGGTGAGAACATTGAGAGAGCTCTTAAGAAATTTAAGAGAAAGTTCGAAAGAACCGGTGTTATCAAAGAATTGAGAAATCGTCAGGCTTATGCAAAACCTTCTGTTAAGAAAAGGCAGCAAAAACTACGTGCAATTTACGTTCAGAAATTGCAGGAGGAAGAGGAATAGTGTCTGTATATACATCAGGGAAGAGCAGGAATTAATTTTTTTTCCTGCCTATGAGGCATAAGCAAGATTTTATTGACCACTTACGTTTTGAAAAACGTTACTCCCAACATACCATTCTTTCCTATAAGAATGATCTGAGGCAATATGCTGAATTTGCTTCGGAAACAGGTCAGACAGAGGATATACCTGATCACATAACCTTGAGAATGTGGGTTGTATATCAAATGGAAGACGATATTTCTCCCCGCACAATTCACCGGAAATTATCCAGCCTGCGTAGTTATTGTAAATTTCTTATGCAAATGGGACACATTAAAACAAACCCTCTCGATAAAGTACTGAAGCCGAAACTTAATAAAATGCTGCCTGAATTTATTGAAGATGATAAAATCAATCAGTTTCTTGATGAGTATAATTTTGGTTCGGATTTTACCGGAATGCGAAACAGGCTTGTGATTGAATTGCTTTATCAGACCGGAATGAGGAGGGCGGAACTTGTTTCACTTAAGATAGCCTCTTTCGAACCTGGAAAAAAACAATTATTGATACATGGTAAAAGGAATAAGCAAAGGATTGTTCCTCTTTCCACTTCTCTTACTTCATTAATAGAAGACTACCTTTGCCTTCGCCAGGAAAAATTTCCTCATTCTCCGGATAGTTCACTTTTGCTTACAGACAAGGGTCATGCTGTATACGACAAGCTGATATACCGAATTGCACACAATTTCCTGAGTTTTCTTACAACAAGAAAAAAGAAAAGTCCTCATGTATTAAGACACACTTTCGCCACCCATTTATTGAACAAAGGTGCAGACTTAAACGCTATAAAAGAATTACTTGGTCATGCTAATTTGTCAGCGACACAGATTTACACCCATAATAGTTTTGAAAATTTAAAGAATATTTACAAAAAGGCCCATCCCAGGGCTGATTAAGAAAGGAGGATCCTATGAATATAAAGATTCATTCAATTCGATTTGATGCTGATGAGAAATTATTAAAGTTCATTGAATCTAAACTTTATAAACTACTGCAGTTTCATGATGGCATTATAAGTGCCGAAGTTTTCTTAAAACTTGAAAATGTAGGAGATAATGAAAATAAAATAACAGAAATAAGGTTAGAGCTTCCAGGCAGCCCGGTTTTTGCAAAAAAACAAAGTGCTACTTTTGAGGAATCTACCGATAATGTTGTGGATGCGCTGCGTCGCCAACTTATGAAACATAAGGCAAAAGTCAAGCGGGCATAACAAAATAAAAAATAGAGATTTTATTTTGTGATATAAGTTTTATTTTCCTACATTTGCAAACCGTTTTCCGGGGGTGTTTTCCCGGAGGCTTAAAGGCCGATGTAGCTCAGTTGGTCAGAGCAGCTGATTTGTAATCAGCAGGTCGTG
>CAYRTD010000036.1:0-28889 GCA_964426915.1 uncultured Bacteroidaceae bacterium
AGCGAAGCTAATGTTCGAGATCAAGGCTTGCGACCGCGTGTCGCTGAAGCTTTAGCGGAGGCACAAACCGGAAAAAGCGGAGTTTACTCGTGTAAATGAGCATTTTCCCGGGGAGCATAACACAGAACCGAATGATAGCGAGCTTCGCAACCGCACGCTGTCGCTGAAGCTTTAGCGTAGGCGCCTAGCGCCTCCCTTCGGCCGCCGAAAGCTTGCCTGAAGGCGCAGCGCAGAGTAGATTCAGCGCTCGCGGAAAGCTTCTTGCGAACACGGTCACGCCTGTCCACGGTAATCCAGGAAATACCGCTAATGAGATCCCTCGGCTATAGCCCGGGATCCGTTCGGCTAAATGATTTTGAAAACCAAAATCATAGTCTCACTGATTTAACACTGAATGAGTATTTCGGAAATTATGGACAGACACTCTATTCTATGAGGCTGTCTAAGAGGTAATAATCTTTTTAGTCCCCAGCAAATGAGTTTTTATTCTTGTTTCACCTTTTTTCTTATATACTTATACAGCTCTCCAAAAATAAAAACCAATGAAGAAGCGGCAACTATTATTCCAATATCCGGCCAGGCAATATCCTCGAAATGAAATATTTTCTGCATGAATGAAAGTTTTATAGCCCCAATCTGAAGTATAATAGAAACAAAGAATGCAAGTATGATCCACTTGTTTTTGAAGAATCCGATAGAAAAGGCAGATCTCTTTAAAGAACGCATATTAAAAGCATTAAACACCTGGGTCATAGCAACAACCAAAAAAACTCCGGTCCTTGCTTTTTCAACGCTATCATCTTTATAATAACTGAAAACAATAAGCGCCAGACTAACCATTATTGGAACAATAATTAATAAATAGGGGAAAATTTCCTTATTAAGAATAGGAGCTCCCTTTTTAAGCGGTTTTTCCTTCATAATATCCCCATGATCTGGCTCGGTAGCGAGTGATATATCCATTACTCCGTCTGTGACAAGATTAATCCAGAGGATTTGGGTAGGCAAAAGGGGGTAGGTGAATCCAATAGCTATAGCGCTCAAAAGGGTAAGGGCAGAGGCAAAATTTGTAGTAATAAGAAAGTAGCTTGTCAGACGTACATTTCTGAATACGATCCTGCCTTCTTTTACAGCATTCACAATACTGGCGAAATTATCATCCGACAAAACGATCTGGGAGGCATCCCGGGCAACATCTGTCCCTTTTTCTCCCATAGCTATTCCTACATCAGCGACCTTCAGAGCCGGAGCATCATTCACTCCATCTCCGGTCATTCCAATAAGGATATCTTTTCCCTGCAATGATTTGGCTATGCGAAGTTTGGTTTCCGGACTTACCCTGGCGAATACATTTGTGCAACTGGTATAGGCATCCAGTTTTTCATCATCAACATCCAGTTCCTTTTCTGTAAGGGCCAGGGGACAATCTTCACTTTCTTTATTCTTATCTTTACTAATGATCCCAACTTCAGCGGCAATGGCAGATGCTGTTTGTTTGTGATCGCCGGTTACCATAATAACCCGGATGCCCGCACTTTTGCAATCTTCAACAGCCTCCCTTACTTCAGGCCTTGGTGGATCAATAATGCCAAAAAGTCCGGCAAAAACCAACTCTTCAGCATCCTCTGTATTTACTTCTTCCTTATTTTCCTCTGCCGGCTTGTATGCACATCCGATCACCCGCATTGACTGGCGGCTGAATTCATCTATCTGACCGGTGATCTCCTCCTTTTTTCTATCCTTAAGGTCTTCCATCCCTTTTCCAGAAAGATACCGGTTTGACAAGGAAAGAATTTTCTCCGGGGCACCGACAAAAAGCATTTGCTTTTCTCCGTTCTCATCATTGATAAGCGAAGCTCTGAATTTTTGTTCGGAATTAAAAGGAAGATCATCCAGGGGTTCGATATCTTCAAATTTTTTATGTTTCTTAATCCCGGCTTTCATTGAAAGTACCAGGAGGGCAACCTCAGTAGGATCGCCCGATACCTGGTTATCTTCATCGTCATCAGTAACATCAATTGATGCATCATTGCAATAACCCGCTATAACCAATGCTCTGGCGAGAAGATTATTATCTTCAAAGGAAACATCTGATTCTTCGGATTTAATGTCCCCTTTGAGTTCATATCCGCTCCCGGAAACATCCAAAACATTTCCGTCGGGCAGATACATCTTTTTAACCGTAAGGATACTCTGGGTGATGGTACCGGTTTTATCGGACAATATAATATTCAGAGAACCTGCTGTTTCCGTAGCTGTAAATTCTCTGATAATGGCATTTTGTTTTGCCATCCTGTTGGCTCCAATGGCAAGTACTATGGATAGAACAGCGGGTAAACCTTCGGGTATAGATGAAACCAGAACCGCGATGGTCACCAGCAGGATATCGTCAAAGTTAAATCCCCGAAAAAAATACCCCACAATAAATACCAGAATAGCAGATGAAACAGCAATTCCAGCCATTATTTTCGCCAGCTGGCCAGTTTTCTTTCTGAATTCACTTTCTTTTTCCTCCACGTCCTGGAGAGATTCAGCAATTTTTCCCAGCTCAGTATTTTCACCCGTTGCGGTAACAATAGCAGTACAGGATCCCCGTGACACATGGGTTCCTTTATAAAGCATATTTTTCCGGTCGGGTAAAGGGGTTTCTTCATCAAGGGCGTCGGTTTTTTTATCAACCGGTAAGGATTCACCGGTAAGAGAGGCTTCCACAACCCTGAGATTTTTCTTTTTTATTATCCTAGCATCAGCCGGTATGGATTTTCCTTCCTCAAGTTCAATAATATCTCCCGGAACCAAATGCTTTGCTTCCACAATCTCATCTTCACCACCCCGTATAACTCTTGCATCATGTTTTATAAGTTTTTTAAGAGATTCGATGGATTTTTCAGCTTTGAATTCCTGGAAAAAGCCAATGGCAGCATTTACAAGAATAACGCCGATGATCACATATACATCTATCATACTCCCGGATAACCAGGAGATTATAGCAGCAATAACAAGAATAAGTACCAGGAAATCTTTAAACTGTTTAATGATAAGCTTGAAGATACTGGTCTTCCGCTTTTCCGGTAATTTGTTCTCTCCAAAATCTTTTAGTCTTTTTTTAACTTCTTCCTGCGTCAGTCCTTTCTTATCACTTTCCAGTCGTTTTATCGCATCTTCAGGATCCAGCTTGAAATAGGGATAATTCTGATCGATTTTCATTTTATTAATTTTGATACTATTTAGTGTCCGTCAATAAAGTCGAGAGTCTGTTTCAGAATGTTCGAGATCAAGGCGCGCAAAAATTTTAAACCGCAGTATACTAGCGTATATGAGGATTTAAAATTTTTGCAGCAACGCAGATATCGGACATTATGGACAGACTCTATTTAGTGTTCGTCAATAGAGTCGGGTGTCTAAAAAATAATAATCATTTTAAAAGAACTTACAATCTGAAAGTATCCCAAAAACTAAAAAATACTTTTTAGACACCCTCCAAGCCCTGCAACCGAACATTATAATCCAGCCACTCAACTCTATTGACAGGTTCTATTTACTCTCTAACAGATAAGCTTTATTTCTGTTTATAGCTTCAATTCTATTCGTCGATCTTTCTCATGATGATCTTCCGTATGCCCCATTGAACAAGATCGGGTGAAGTAGATGCATCGTATTCGAATAATTTATTCTCTTTATTATAATATTTCCGTAATTCTTTGAGATGTTTTCTTTGGACTTCGATCCTTTTTTCAACCAGCTTCCTATTATTTTCGTTCGCATCGGAACCAATATCATTCATATATTCAAAGCATCTTTCTCTGGCTATTTTTTCTTTTATCTTTAGCAAAAATGCGAAATGTAAAGCAGTAGATTTTTTTTGCAGCTCATCATCGAGAAATTCAGCTTGCGGAAGGGTTCCTGGAAATCCATCAAATATGATCCCTTTACGATGAATGTTTTCTTCAATTTTCCAGTCAATTATTTCACAAGCAAGGTCATCGGGCACAAGTTCTCCCCGCGAAATATATTTTTCAAGTTTTTTACCATACCGGGTCTTATCGTCTATCATCTTACGAAAAAGTTTGCCGGATTCTATATGCACAAATTTAAATTCCGCAGATATTTCCTTTGCCATAGTACTTTTCCCGCTACCCGAATATCCTATCATCACAAGGTTTATCATATTCTCACATTTTAACTACTGTTTTTTTTCGGCCTTAACTATGTTTTCTATACCCTTTGCTATAGCGTCGGGATTAAAAGAAATACTGTCGATTTTATTTTTCACGAGAAATTGTGCAAATTCAGGAAAATCGCTGGGTGCCTGTCCGCATAAACCGATTTTTCTGTTCGCTTTGTGTGCTTTTTCAATTGCTGTAGAGATCATTCTTTTCACCGCTTTATTTTCTTCATCAAAAAGTTCGCTCACGATTTCCGAATCACGGTCTATCCCAAGAGTTAACTGAGTCAAATCGTTGGAACCGATTGAAAAACCGTCAAATATTTCGGCAAAGTCTTCTGCCTGCATAACATTTGAAGGGATTTCTGTCATTACATATATTTCCAGATCATCTTTTCCTCTTTTCAGTCCGTTATCCTCCATTACTGCAAGAACCTTTTTGCCTTCCTCAACAGTGCGGCAAAACGGGATCATTAACTTGACATTTGTAAGGCCCATATCTTCTCTCACCATCTTCATAGCTTCACACTCCAGTTTAAACCCTTCACGGTACCTTTCATCATAATATCTTGAAGCACCTCTGAAACCCAGCATCGGATTCTCTTCTTCCGGCTCAAACTGCTTACCTCCCAGCAGGTCGGCATATTCATTTGTTTTAAAATCGCTCATCCTCACAATTACATCATTTGGATAGAAGGCTGCGGCTATGGTACCTACTGCTCTGGCGAGTTTTTCAATAAAGAAATCCTCTTTTTTCTTATATTGAGCAGTAAGCTCTTCAATCTCTTTTTTTGCTTCCTTATCTTCCAGCTCAGCAAATTTTATAAGAGCCATAGGATGTGCCTTTATTGAATTATTGATTACAAATTCCAGGCGCATAAGTCCCACCCCGTCGACAGGATACATGGCATTGTGAAAAGCCGTACCGGGATTCGCCAGGATCATCATAACCTCCGTACCGGTTTCACCCAGCTTCTCAAAATCTATTTCATCTTCCTCCCACTCCAGTTTTCCATTGTAAATATTGCCTTTATTACCTTCAGCACAGGAAACGGTAACTTCCTGACCATCTTCTATTTTACCGGTAGCATTTTTAGCACCAACTACGGCAACTGCACCGAGTTCACGGGCGACAATAGCAGCATGACTTGTCCGGCCCCCACTGTTGGTGATGATTGCAGAAGCTTTTTTTAAAATGGGATCCCAGTCAGGGTTGGTAATTTCCGTGACCAGCACATCTCCCTTTTCAATTTTATCGGCTTCATCCGGAGAATCCAGTATTTTTGCTTTGCCCGAAGCGATCTTGTCACCGATGGCTATACCGCTGATTATTGGTTCAGCATCTTTCTCTTTGAGGCTGTATTTTAGAAATTTTTTCTTTTCCTCTTTTGCGGAATGTACCGTTTCCGGACGGGCCTGTACAATATATAGTTCCCCGGAATTTCCGTCTTTTGCCCATTCAATATCCATGGGTTTGTCATAAAGCTCTTCTATGCTAAGGCACCATTTACCAAGGGTTGTGAGTTCCTCATCATTAAGAACAAATTGCTTTTGTTTATCCTCAGGAGTATCTACATTTTTTGTGGTGGTTTCATCATTATCACCTGAGCCGGCATAGACCATTGTTTTAGCTTTTGACCCCAGATTTTTTGATAAAATGGGTTTTTTATCATTTTTAAGTGCTTCCTTAAAGAGATAAAATTCGTCTGTTCTGACTGCTCCCTGAACAACATTATCGCCAAGGCCCCAGGAACCATTTATAAGTATGACATTACGGAATCCACTTTCCGGATCGAGAGTAAATGCCACTCCGGCAGAAGCCTTATCCGAACGCACCATTTTTTGGACACCGACAGAAAGGGCCACTTTCATGTGCTCAAAATCATTCTCTTCCCGATACTTTATTGCCCTATTTGTAAATAATGAAGCAACACATTTTTTCCAGCTCACCAGCAATTCTTTTTGGTTACTGATGTTCATAAACGATTCATGTTGACCGGCAAAGCTTGCTTCCGGCAAATCTTCTGCAGTAGCACTGCTTCTTACCGCTACACTGGTAACCGAGTCTTCCCGTTCTTTTAAGGCTTTAAATGCTTCTTTTAACTCTTCTTCAATATCATCCGGAATGGATGAGTTCATGATTTTTTTCCGGATCTTTTCACCTACCTTTTCGAGGTTACTCAAATTATCAGAATCCAGCTCATCCAGCAAATCAGTTATTTCTTCCCGTATTTCATTTTCATCTATAAATTTCCAGTAGGCTTCAGCCGTACTGGCAAATCCATCGGGTATCCTTATTCCTTTAGAGCCCAGTTCATTAAACATTTCACCGAGAGAGGAGTTTTTACCCCCAACCTCTTTGACTTTGGTATTATCCAGTTCTTTAAAATTATGGATGTATTTCATGATTCCTTTTTTGAATTTAAATTTTTCCTGCAATATACAGCCCTGGGATTATGAAATTTCCCAATATGTATACCATTCGGCCGGAATTAGCTCAATATCCCCTTATATATTTGTTATACAGGCATTTATTATCAATTGTCCTCTTGTTGTATATGTGAGAAATTTCAACACATTGTAAGATTTTTTCCTCAGTTCAGGGTCAGTGGATTCTCATCAGGACCTGCTCAACTATCCTATTGTTTTTTTTATATTTTTTGTGAAAAATTTTTGGGGTCAGTGAATATCTGCTGAACTGTCTGGTTTAAAATGCCCTAAATGTGGCTTTTGCTGCTGTATTCTCATCTCCTGGGGCGGGTTGCAAAAAAGGCCGGGTAATAGAAATAGAAAGATTTATTCCTGACATACTATCAGGCAAAAAAAGAATCATAATTAAAAAACCGTTTAGTTCTCCTTTGACAGATTCGCTGAACAAACGAATTTTTATCCGTTTTACCCCGTCCCTTAAGGGTGAATGGAGAAAAATATTACTTTTCACTTTGGGATTTTAGGATAAAAAACAGGAAGATTTTCGCAATCTGTCAAAGTAGAATTAGAGGGAGCTTCCTTTATTATTCCATGGCAATTTACCTTCCAGTTCCACCTGTATTGAAAAGCTAAGAAATGTCCGGATCAAAACAATAACTCCAAGCACCAAGACACTACTCATAGTGGGTTCAGTTGAGACTGTAGCGATAATGTCACCCGCCACAAGGATCTCAAGTCCGAGGAGAATCACCTTTCCCAGATCATGCCGTAAATCGGTATAAGAGGTTTGTTGTTTTAATATACTAAATAAAAGGAACCGGCCCAGAAAGAAGAGGCTTCCTAATGATATTATAATTACCCCGACTGATTCTATAATCTTTGCTGTATAATCAATATATAACTCTAGTTCTCCCACTGGAAATTATTTTAGATCGGTCATCATTTCATCATATCTTTTGGCGAGATCATCGATTTGCCTATCAGAAAGCACCTCTTTTGCGATTTTAAATGTTTCTTTCTCCTCCTCATCCAAATGATGAATCAGTTCTTCATGGAGTTTCTGATAAGTATCCATCCAATCATCCGAATCAGGTTTCCATTCCTCCACTTTGTCCATTAATTCATCTATATCGTGATGTTCAGCCAGATCGTGCCTTGCTCTTTCCTGAGATTTATCATCGGCAAGAAGAGCGATATAAAAATATCGTTCCTCGGATTTGAGGTGAGCATTTATCATTTCTTTCATCTCTTTGAACATTTTTTCCCTTTTTGCGGGATCAGCGGTGTTCAAAAGACTCTTTCCCAGATCCCGTAGGGATTTATGGTCCTGGATTAAGGTATCAAATATGTTCATAATGTTACATTTTAAATTTGATTGATATTTTATACATATTGCATGACCATTTTCCTTTATAACCCCTCAACTTTCCAAATTGTTTTTGAATTTAGAGAAATCCTATCAGGGAATAATATGAAATCATGGAACACTGGATAAATTATCCATGGTCACATCAAGTCAGTCGATTTTTTTAAAATTTTGTTTTACGGGAAAAAATGTCACAAGCAAAGCACATAACCAGGATCTCAGAACAAAAGAAATGCTTATGTGTTAGCAAATTTTGAAAAACATCTCTTTCTTTGCAGACTGAAATTTTAAACAGATCACACATATTTCAGTTTTTTATGACTTAAAGTAGTGTTTGTCAATAAAGCCGGGTGTCTGGATCATAACCGAATCCGCCAAATAGCAGATTCGGTTATGATCTAAATACTTTACTCTATTGACAAACACTAAGTAGAAAGGTTGATTTTTTAAAGGTCTGGTTGTTTGCTCTTTAAGGTCTGACTTTTTTAAGCAGACCCTAAGGGTTACAACCCTTAGGGTCTGCTTAAAAAGAAGCTCATATACTCTAAAATCCTTTTATGATAAAAATTCCCGCAAATATCCCCTTTTCACCATCCCGCATCCCGGTCTTCTACGGCTGGATTATACTCTTTGCCGGCATTGTGGGAATTCTTATAAGCATCCCCGGACAGACCATGGGGGTATCTGTATTTACTGATCACCTTATTAAAGATCTTCCTGTTGACAGGGTGCAATTATCAACAGCTTACATGATAGGTACAATAATGAGCGGGCTGATAATAACCTATGCGGGGATTCTCTATGACAAGATGGGCGCCAGGGTTATAGCCATGGGTGCCGGGTTTATGCTGGGAATAATGCTGATATACCTGTCTTATATTGATCATATTTCAAATTTCTTTTTTTCCTTATTTCCCGGTGTTGACCGTTTTAAGACTACAGTAGCTCTGCTGGTTGTCGGTTTCTTTGGGATACGCTTTTTTGGTCAGGGAGTGTTAACCATGACCTCCCGGAATATGGTAATGAAATGGTTTGATAAAAGACGCGGGTTAGCAAACGGTTTGCTGGGAGTTTTCACTGCTTTTGGTTTTTCATATTCTCCAAGAATACTTCAGGGCATTATATCTTTCAGGGGCTGGAATGGTACCTGGTTAATACTGGGCTTGTCCAGTGGCCTGCTGTTCCTGATCTTTGCATTTATCGTTTTTAGGGATAATCCTTCTGACTCAGGACAGATTCCTGATGGTAAGATCATCAAAAAGAAAACGGAATTTAAATCAACTCCTGACAGAAATTTTGACCTGAAAGAAGCAATCTCAACTTATTCATTCTGGATATATAATCTCAATATCACCCTGGTGGCCCTATACATAACTGCGTTTACCTTTCATGTTGAATCCATCTTTGAGCATGCCGGTATGGATAGCGAGACAGCCTTTTCCATTTTCCTTCCTGCAGCAATTGTATCTTCTGTAATTCACCTGCTTGGAAGCTGGTTAAGTGATTATATAAAACTGAAATACATTTTAATTTTCAGTTTTGCCGGAATGTTGCTTTCAGTGATTGGATTATTGAATATCGGCCCGGGAGCAAAATTAATTCCCCTGATTGTTGGAAACGGATTCATAATAGGGAGTTTCAATATTCTGATCGCAGTAACATGGCCCAGGTTTTATGGCTTAAAACATTTAGGAAAAATTTCCGGATTCGTCATGAGCTGGTCGGTTATAGGAAGTGCTCTCGGCCCTTTCTTTTTCAGCCTCTCTGAAAAAAACCTCAATTCCTACAGGCCTGCGATTTATATTTTTGGAAGCATTGCCCTGTTATTATTATTAATGGCCACTAAGGCAAACAATGTTAATGATAACGGGAAATAATTAGTGTTTGTCCATAATACCTGCAAAATATATGGTCATTTCAAATTATTTCCATTGAACACTATAAATCAGTTTTTTAAGCTTCCTAAATTTTTGTAGATTTAACAAAAATTTCAATGAAAACCTATCATAAATATTACAAGATCAAAGGTACTCCTGAAGAGGTATACAACGCCCTTGTTAAACCATTTGCTATTTCCCTCTGGACAGGGGCGAAAACTCAAATGGAGGAGAAGGAGGGAACGGAATTTTCTCTTTTCGATGGAGATATATCCGGAATAAATTTGCAGTTTATACCCGGTGAAAAAATTGTTCAGGAATGGTTCTTTGGGGAACAGGAAGAAAAATCTATTGTTACGATGAATTTAAAGGAAGATAAGTTATATACCCGGATCGAACTGACTCATACCAATATCCCGGATGAAGCCTTTGAGGACATGAAAGAAGGCTGGGATCAGTATTATTTTGGAGGGTTGAAGGATTTTTTTGAGAAATAAATGCGGGATTATTTAATCTAATCCTGCAAAAAGAATAATGTTGTGGGCAATGCGGGATTCGAACCTGCGACTTCTACCCTGTCAAGGTAGCACTCTAAACCACTGAGTTAATTGCCCGGAATGCAAATTTAATAAAATTCTGTTATTATCGGAAAGAAGCATACCTGGTTTCCCTGGGTTTGGGATCCGGCGGACTGAATAATTTATCGGGGCGGAAATTAAATGAAAGACCGATATAAAAAAGATTGGACCGGGAATAATCCGAGTAATCAACCTCTTGCCCAAAATCTGTTCCTTTGAAATCATGGTTGAGAAAATCGCCAGGATAGTATTTAAATCGTAAATTCCATCCTCCCGGAAACTGTATGCCGGTAAATAAGGAATAGCCAAATCTTTCTGTCCGTGGGCTGAACCATTCGCTGAACCTGGATTTTTCACCATCAACAAATCGCTTTTGTTTGTAATGAAAAAAGAGTTCATATGAAGCACCGCCGTAAATGAAAAAATTTTTATCCAGAATACCGGTTTTAATGGCAAAAGGAATCCCAAATGAGTAAGTCCTGCGTTTGGTTTTTATGTCGTTTTCTTCAGAAATGAAACCTATATTTCTTAAACTGTAACCGGAAAAAACACCTACATAGGAGTTCATGTTATAATGATATTTCTGTCCCAGGTGAAGAAACATCGAAAACCTCATGGGGTTATTAATGTGTTCACCGTTTTTCTCAAGGTCAGCAAAAGAAAATATGAGCTCTCCCCCATTTTCTTTATAAAACTTATCTGCCTGTCCCGTTAAATTTGAAAGGATAAAAAGAAACAGAATGAAAATGATACTATTTTTCCTTAGCATAATAAAAAAATGATTCTTTAGAATATACAAACTAACAAAGCCTTATTAAAAACGTTCAATGTCGGCCTTCAAAGAAAACTACCGGGGGAAGTTTCTTCTACTTCTAATTCTCCAGAAGAGGCCGTGGTTTGCTCTTCCGTCTTATTTCTTTTTGTAAATATAAACCACTTAATGATTCAGCTCGAGTGATTCTGAAAACCATTTAATAAGCAGATGTTTTATAGCTTCAACTTTAACCGGTTTTTTCAGGTAATCATTCATTCCTACAGAAAAAGCTTCATCTCTCTTTTCCGATTCATCCGATCCGGTCATGGCAATAATAGTGACATCATTACCCGATTTGCGAATCGCTTCAGTAGCAGTCATTCCATCCATAACGGGCATAAGTATATCCATAAAAATAACATCGTAAGTGTTCTCTTTTGCCATCAGAACAGCTTCTTCTCCGTTATTTGCAATTTCTACCTCATGTCCCAGATGCTTAAATAAAGATTGAACCACACGCTGGTTAATGATATTATCTTCAGCGATCAGAATTTTTAGATTGGAACGAATTTTATTTATCTGATCCAGAACACCTTTTTCATCTTCAATGTTAGGAAAGGTCTGGTGAAAAATATCAAAAATCTCATGAGAATCATAGGGTTTAATAAGATAATGATCTACATCCAAACTCCTGCACTTAAGATAATTACCGGCCTTTTCATTTGAGCTTAACATAATTATTAGATATCTTAAACTTATATTATTTTCTTTCAGCTGAAGTGCCATTCCAAAAGCATCGGCATCGGGTTTATCTTTGAGAATGATCACCTGATAAAGATCCGCCTTTTGCTCAATATGATAGATCACACTATCAATGGTGTTATCATCATAGAGCCTGTATTTATAATTTATTCCAAAAGAATCGAGAACTTTATGGATTTGGTCGCTTTCATCCTTTTTTCTGCTAAGGATCAGGGCGGTAATCTGATTGAACTGTCTTATGGCCCCAAAATCATAATTCTTATTCAGTTTTTCATCTGAATAAACCTCAACGGTAAAGCTTAGCTTTGTTCCTGGAGAACCATTGTTACGCTGGCGACGGACAGGGCTTTCGATCCAAATTTCTCCATTCATTAATTCCACCAGTTGCTTTGATATGGCCATTCCAAGACCCGTTCCGCCATATTTTCTTGAAGTACCACCGGTAGCCTGATTATAATTGCTGAAAATGGTGTCAATTTTGTTTTTCTCGATTCCAACTCCTGTATCCTCCACGGTGATCAGCAGAATTATGCCTTTGCCATATTTTTCAAGTGTATCAATGGTCAATTCAACCCTCCCTGAAGAAGTAAATTTTATTGCATTACTGAGCAAATTTGATATTACCTGCCTTATTCTGAAAGGATCTCCAATAAGTTTATCGGGCACACCAGGTTTTATTATTGTGATAAATTCAAGTCCTTTTTCGTCTGCCATGGGTTTGAATAATTCACTGGTAATATTTAATTCTTCAGAAAGGGTAAAAGGAATTTCCTCCAGCATCATTTTACCAGCCTCAATTTTAGAAAAATCAAGAATATCATTAATAAGGGTCAACAATAATTCGGCTGATTTATTTACGATCTCTACTTTTTCCAGGGATTCTTTTTCAAGATTATCCAATAGGAGACTTTCTGTCATCCCTATAATTCCATTCATTGGAGTTCTTATCTCATGACTCATCTTTGCGAGAAAATCGGATTTTGACTGGTTGGCAGCAGCTTCCTTTTTTCTCGATTTTTCAAAGAAAGAAACATCCATTAACGCTGCGATGGTGAGTTCTTCACCCTGAATCTGTTTTATTTCATCCTTCCGGTAGATGACAATTTCATTCCCGTCCCGGACATAATGGATAAAATGATTCATGTCCAGTCCATTGGAAATTCCCGCCTCCAAAAGGTAATTATTCGAAATAAAGAACTGATCATCAAATTTCTTACCGGTCAGATCTTCATTTTTATTGATAAAAAGCATTCGCTGACCTGTCTGATTGATCATTTTAATGATTCCTTCCGAATCTAGGACCATTATCCCAATTGGAAAATGCTCCAGTATCATTTTCAATTTGATCAGATCTGTTTGGATATTTTCACCTGAATTCTGTCTTTTGTGCAAAATGAAAATCAGATAACCCCCGAGACTTAAAAAAATTAAAACTATGGCCACAGAGAGATAAAAATATCTTTGTAAAAACATATCCAGTAAATGGCCGCTATTCATAGAAAAGACAATTCCCAGATCATTGTTTATAATGTTAAGAGAATAATAGGAAGAGATACTCTCCAAAACCTTATCCCCATAAACAATATGATGTTCAATACTTCCTGTACAATCATTGGAAAGGCTGTCTGATATACGTCCTATTTCTTTTATGTCTGTATCCTGTTTAAAGTTGGAAAAAATTATGTTCCCACCCGTATCCAGCAGCCATTGATAAATCAAGCCATCTACCCGGTACAGTTCAAAAACATTATCCATGTATTTCCAGAGGTCAATTTGAATTATGATATTGCCGTGCAGCTCTCCATTACGGAAATAGGGAAAATAACGTTGGTAAGAGGATTTATTAACTTTTATAATATCCTTTGATTCCAGGTAGTTGTCAGATTGTCTGGCAAAAGTATCAACTACAAAATCATCATGTTCATTTATATATATTCCAAGAAATCTGTTTTCATTATCATATACGGAAATGCTGGTAATGAGATCCCTGTATTTGGCGTAAAAGCTTTCCAGATCGCGACTAATGTTAAACATCGCTTCCTGTTCTTCGAAAATTGTATGTATTTCATCAATGTGCTTAAAAATAATCCTGTTAAGATCACTTTCATAATTGTTAATCGTCTTTTCAACATGATTCCCACATTTCTCAACCTGGCTAAGAAGCAAATTCTTTTGGTAATTTACCTGCCCTTCCTTTACCTTAGTAAATAAAAGAGCTATGAATACAACTATGACCGTAATGGCAAGAATGGCTATGATATATATCTTTCTCATCAGGCTGAAAAGAAATCAGGATATTGAAGTTTTCTGCATGTTTATTGAACTTCTGTTCATATTTTCTTTAGTACGTGTGAAATAAGGTTTAGTTATAAAAATATGCAATATTCCGGCAAATTACCAGCTCATGATAATTTCAGTCCAAATTCATTTTATTCCGGAGCACATCTCTCCAGATAATGTATCCCGCTTCATTCATATGTACACCATCTTCAACAAATATCTCTTCCCTCAAGCTGCCGTCTGAAGAAAACATCGGAGACGAAACATCCACAAAAAAAACATAACTGTATTCTGCGACAAGCGATTTCATCCGGGAGTGAAGTTCTTTATACTTTGTCCATAAATGCATACGGGCTAAAGAGGGCTTAGGTGAGATCATATAAATTTTGATGCCCGGATTATTTTTCCGAGCAAGGTCAATAAAATTCTTCATATTACTTATAATTTCCTCATAGGATAAACCATAGGGGATATCATTATCTCCTTCATAATAGACAATTACCGAGGGATTATAGGGTAATACGATATATTCCATGTATTTTAAGGCATCCTCACTGACTGAGCCTCCGAAGCCTCTGTGAATTACCTCCAGTTCTGGAAAATCCATATAAACCGTATTCCACATCCTTATGCTTGAGCTACCAATAAACAGCACCCCTCCCTCCTCCGGCATATTGAGCATATCCCTTTTCCGAAAAACACGTATTTCCCTTTCAAATCTATTTCTTTCTTCATTTTCATAGTTCCTGGGCGATAAAAACAAATCGTGTATCCCCACCAACCGGGAATTATTATAAACCCAAAGGGTATCCTTTTCCGGATCAAAACCCTTAAGATTTATGACTTCCGACCTAAAGGGGGTCGATGAAGTGGAAAAAAAATCAAAATGTTTGACCTTATTACCTACACGAATACTATCTCCCTTCTCCGTGTCAAATAAAAAAAGCTCTACCCTTTTATTATCGGTTATTACTACTCTGGAATCACCTTTTCTTAAAGTGTTTTCCCGTTCTGATAATTCCAGTTGAAAGGATGCAAAAGAATTCATATAGCTATGACCGAGAGGATACCATGTCAACTGGTTTTTTGAATCATCAGAATGTATATCCGAATCGTCAATATACATTTGAAATCCTAAAGTTTTGTCCTCTGGGAGAGGATTGAAAACTGAGTAATCAACCGCCACCTCCAGGATCACAACATTTCCCTCCTTATTAATATGAGTCAGTATGCCAGGGCTCTCCCTGCAGGAAAAATTGCTTTTACGGCCATCCTTAATCCTGCAAAAAGCTTCATTACCTTCTACGGCGCCAGTTACAAGTGAATAATGAATTATATTCTCAGAACCCCGGTAATCAGTTAAAAATAATTCAACTGCATCACCTCGCCATGGGTAAAGACTATCAGCAGTAAAGGAATCATCTTCGATTTTGATATATAAAAGTAAATTTTCACCCTTCCAGGCAATTTTGAATTCCGCGCTAAGATCACCTTGTTCAGGAAATTTTCCATATGGATCAGCATATAATTTTCTTAGAGGAACATTTTCCCATTCTTTAAAGGAACCATCCAGGGAAAAATCCTCTAATCTCTGAATCTTAATTATATCACTATTCCATTTGGCCGGTTGTGAATAAAAAAATATTTCAGTAAAAAATATGAAAATAAATAAAAATATATTTATCATATTATCAATACATTATATATTCTAAATGAAATTTTTACATTAATATAATAATAGTCAAATTTATATTATTTAACTCTATGAGGTACAATTTAAGTTTTTTCCTTTGCTCTGCCGTTATTATCGCTGATAATACAATTCGTTCTACTGTACCTGTTAATCAGAAACTAATGTGTCTGCAGACAAATTATCCCATCATTTTCCTTAATTTTGCATACACATGTCAATAAGGCTCAATATACAAAACTTTCTGAAGGAATCGTCATCACTTCCGGTTATTGATGTACGTTCCCCCTCTGAATTCAGACGGGGCCATATTCCCGGGGCTATTAATGTCCCCCTTTTCACAGATTCTGAAAGAAAGATTGTAGGCACTCTCTATAAAAAGAGAGGGAGAAAAACAGCTATACGCCGTGGATTTGAAATTCTGGCAAAAAAATATACCATTCTTACTGCTGAAGCAATTTCCAAATCGAAAAACGAACATTTAATGATTTATTGCTGGAGAGGAGGAATGCGAAGTAGTGCTGTAGCCTGGTTGCTGGAGAGGATGGATATAAAAACGCTAATCCTGGAAGGTGGATACAAATCCTATCGTCGCCTGGTAAGGGATTTTTTCTGCTCAGATTTAAATCTTCATATTATAGGAGGGATGACAGGGACCGGCAAAACAGAAATATTGCAGGAATTCCGAAAAAAAGGCCATCAGGTGATCGATCTGGAAGCAATTGCCCATCATAAAGGATCGGCTTTTGGATCCCTGGGAAACGTGGAACAGCCAACTACCGAGCAGTTTGAAAATGATCTTCTTATCGAATTTCTAAAATATGATATCAGTAAACTAATCTGGCTTGAAAATGAAAGCCAAAGCATCGGAAGGGTATTCATACCTCCTGAACTTTTTTCACAAATGAGGAACTCCCGGCTTTTCAATATCATAATTCCTGAAAAAATAAGAATTTTCAGGTTGGTCAATGAATACAGCAGGTTCTCTGACAAAGAACTAAATGAATGCATGAGGAAAATTCAAAAAAAAATAGGGGGACAAAATTTACAGGAAGCTGAGTCAGCACTTATAAACAGAGATTATCATAAATTTGCAGGAATCGCCCTGAAATATTATGATAAATCGTATGAATTTGGACTGGAGAAAAAGAAATCCGGGAATATCATTAACATTCATTCAGAAACAGGCGATTCCTCAAAAAATGCAGAACTTATTGATAAATTTATCACCTAAACTTGAAAAATACTTTTTAGTCACCCTCTTGCGAAGCCGGAAAAAACGAGATTTACTTATGTAAATGAGCATTTTTCCGGCAAGCATACCGCAGAACCGGGTAATAACGAGCTTCGCAACCGCACGCTGCCGCTGAAGCTTTCCGCGAGCGTAGAAGCTCTGCGCTGCGCCTTCAGGCAAGCTTTTTACGGCCGAAGGGAGACGCTAGCGTAGGCGCCTAAAGCTTTACGTGAACGCCGTCACGCCTGTCCGCGGTACTCCGGGAAATACCGCTTAAATCCATGGGATCCCTCGCTATTTCCCGAAAGCTTTCGGGACGGGATCAGTTCGGCTAAATGATTTTGAAAATCAAAATCATAGTCTCACTGAATTAACCCTGAATGAGTAAATCGGACATTATGGACAGACTAACTAAACTGTTTTTTGAACTTATTACATCATTTGGGGTTATTCCTTAGAGGAAAATTCGAAAAATCACTTTAACGGCTATATATAAACTACTGAAAAAATCACACGAGATGGAAAACAGTATTCGTATACTCACTATAGGGGGCATTGCAAAAGAAGAATCTCTTTATACTCTTACTACCAACATAATGCCCAACACCTTTGTCCTTGAAAATGATGAACCATATCCTGGTTATCATGGTAAAAACCTTCCAGGGGGCACCAAGCCTTTCTCAGTTTTTTTAATGACCCGGAAAAGGCATTCCACTGAAAATATACTCCGATTAAATAAAAAGATCAGAAAATATTTCGATCGCCCTTTCGATGCTGTTCCCGGAATGATTTGTTTGTACAATGAAACAATTCCCTGTATCAGGGTTCGTGGAATGGATACTTACGATTACATAGGAGAACTTCAGAAATGTTTCTTTTCCGAAGGTGTGAAATTTCTGAAAACAAGGAATGTAAAACAGCAGGCAGTTATTACCCTTAAAAAATTATATGATATTGAGCCCATCGAGGATAAAATCTTCAAAGATAATGATGAGCCTTCCACTTTTTATATCTTGATATCAAAACAACTTTCCTATGAACAGTTCCGTAAGCTTTCGATTAACGTAAGAAATAATATTGACAAGGATAAAGCCAATTTCGATGCTGCACTCGCATCAATATATACAAAAGAGGTAATGGATGCAGTCCGGATATATGCAAAAGATCTTGATGTTGACAAGCTCAGGCTTATTCTTGAAACCTATGAGGAAGAATTAATAAAGTTTGAATAAAAGAAATACTTAAATTTTTTCTGATTACTGTCGTATTGCTTAAGGAGCATCCACCCAGCGGTAGATTTTATCTGATCTTCTTATGGGCATTTCAACAGGTATGGAGCATTTTTCACCTTTCCGTGCCCTTTCCACTGCCAGCCTGTTTACTCTTATTTCCTCAACTCTTGTTTCGATTACTCCGGTGGTAGGACCGATAATCAATATCTGTTCATCCTTCTTTAATTCACCTGCTTCAATTAATATTTCAGCAACATTTATCCTATCAAAATAATTAGTGCATTTCCCGCTGTATATTTTTTTCTTTGTAGCCTGCGAACCATAAACATGACTCCATTCCCCCAGGCTTTGTCCAAGATAATATCCATCCCAGAATCCTCTGTTAAAAACTTTTTCAAGCTCTTTTTGCCATGATTTTATTTTCTCCTCATTATAGCTGTCGTTAATTATGGCATTAACCGCCTCATTATAACACTTTGTTACAGTTTTCACATATTCGGGAGAACGAGCTCTTCCTTCAATTTTAAGAATTCTGGCTCCGGAATCAAGGATTTTATTCAGAAAATGAATTGTCGAAAGATCCCGGGGAGACATTATATATTCATTCTCAATATTCAGTTCATTTCCTCTTTCATTATCTTTCACTGTATAAGACCTTCTGCACACCTGAAAACAATCGCCACGGTTGGCAGAATGATTATGCTCATGAAGACTCAGATAGCATTTTCCCGAAACCGCCATACATAATGCTCCGTGAACGAACATTTCTATCCTTATCTTCTCACCTCCGGGACCTTTTATATCTTCACATCCAATTCTTTCATAAATTTTCTTCACCTGATCCAGATCTAATTCCCTGGCTAACACTACTACATCCGCAAATTTTGAATAGAATTTTAAAGATTCTATATTACTAATATTCAACTGTGTAGATAAATGCACATTAACTTTTTGTTTAAAAGCATAATCCAATGCCGCAGGATCTGAGATAATAAGAGCATCTACACTTTTTTCTTTTGCCAGATCAATTATTTCCCTGACATTCCCAAGTTCATGATCATAAATTACTGTATTTACGGTAAGGTATGTTTTAAGATTATTAGCCTTTGCTACCGCAACGATTTCATCCAGATCTTTCCGGGTAAAATTATTTGCTGAACGGGCCCTCATATTTAATTGTTCAATGCCAAAATAAACTGAATCCGCTCCCCCCTGAATAGCTGCCTGCAACGACTCAAAGGAACCTGCTGGAGACATAATCTCAACATCTTCTCTTTTCATTTTCATGGCATAAAGATAGAGAAAATGAGAAAACATATATTCATGCAGCAAATATAGACAGGAAGCTCAAAAAAAGCAGAAGCAAAATGGGCATTGGATAGAGCTTGTCCTCACCTACTGCTGATCTTTCATTCAAAACCTAGCCTCACGTGCTCAGCGAATCTGATAAATGCCTTATTTGTTAAATCATGAGGGGTGTATTATTTTTTCAGGACTATCCTTATGGTAGTTCCTTGACCCTCTTCCGAATTCAGAACAAAAATTTTTCCCTCGTGATAGGCTTCCACAATACGTTTTGAAAGAGAAAGGCCAAGACCCCATCCTCTTTGTTTGGTGGTATAACCCGGTTTAAATATGGTTTTAAACTTCGATTTTGGGATTCCCTTGCCCGTATCACTAATATCGATATAGACTATTTGAGTATGGTCTTCTACTTTTATTATTATTTTTCCTTTCCCATCCATTGCATCTATTGCGTTTTTGCAAACATTTTCAATTACCCATTCAAATAGCGCCACATTCAGGGGGGGCGCTATTTCATTATCCTTCATTTGCAGCTCAAAAGAAATTTTATCGGAACTTCTGCCTGACAGGTAATCAATAGATGTTTGCAGGACATCATTCAGAGGGGTAGGTATAAGTAAGGGCTTTGATCCGATCTTGGAAAATCTCTCAGTAATCTTTTCAAGGCGTTTAACATCATGTTCCAGTTCTCTTACAGTAGAAGAAGATGGGGCTTCCAGCTTCAGAAGTTCAACCCATGCATTCAGAGAGGAAGTAGGAGTGCCAAGCTGATGAGCTGTTTCTTTTGAAAGACCCACCCATACTTTATTTTGTTCGGCTTTTCTGGATGAACTGAATGCAAAATAGGATACCAGTATGAATAAAACTATAACTCCTAACTGAACATAAGGGAAATACTGAAGCTTTCTCAAAAAAATCGAATCCCTGTAGTACAGATAATTCCTGTCATTATCTCCCAGGTCGATAACCATGCTGTCATTTTCAGATTTCATTATCTCCAGTTGCCGGTAAAGATAATCCGGGTTATTTGCAATTTTGGTGGTGTCAATATTTCTGTATGACATTATTTTTCCCTCATCGTTAGTTTGAATAACAGGTACACTGTTATTATTCTGAATAACTAACAGCTGAAAACTAAGATCATAATTTTCATAATCTGCGTTGATCAATTGCTGGGTAGCCTCTGCCCACAATTTAACTTTCTGCCTTTCTTCCTGTGAAAGGTCTTTTACAAGCTTGTTGGTATAGGTAAGAGAACCAATTCCTATTAGAATGGCTCCAAGAAAAAGATACAGTTTCCAACGCTGTTTTTTTTCGTAAATATTCAAAATTGCTAAGTATTTAGAGTTTTCAAATAATCTTATTTTTATAAATCATCATCTTCTTTCCACTCCAGCTCAAAGACTTCCTCATCCCTGAGGTTTGACTTCTTCTTCTTTTTTTTCTTTTGTCGGTCTATACTCCTTATATTATCTTCCAATGAATCACTTTTCCATTCGATAATGAAATCCCGGCTATCGTTATTTTTGTAGGTGTCCAAGCTATCTTTTCCAAACCATCCGAATTCTTCATTTAATATCGCTTTCAGATTTTTCTTTTCCTCTTTCAGATCATCTTTTATTGCCGATATTGCTTCCTGTTTATCATATTTAATATTATAATCCGCAGCAGTACCTGTAATAGAGAGATAAAGACTGGCCCGGCGACTATCCTCCATGACATAATAGCCTTCATTTCCCTGCCGTGCTTTTCCTGTCAGGATTTCAGAAAGCAGAATTTTCATTTTGTAATCAAAATATCCGTTAAAATTATGAATTCCGGAGGCTTTAATGTTAAAGGCATTGGAATTTATTTCCATCTCCGGAATTGTCATTTTATTGTTTTCAATAAAGATCGAGTTTTCAAGTGTTGAAAACCTGATATTACTGAGTTCATCAATACCTACGAATCCAGAAAGCTTTTCAGCCGGTTTATAATCATTTAATTGGCCCGATCGAATAATTATATCGGCTTGAGCCAGTATTTTATCTTTTTTAATTTTCAACGTACTGTCAAAAACAGCATTAAAATCTACTTCACCCGAAATAAATCCCGAAAGGTGATCGGAAGTAAGCCCATTTTGCCCAAAATTATTAAAACTGTGAAATAATTCACTAATATTAATTTTATTCAAAAAGCTGTGACTTTTAAGGTAAAAATCTCCTGACGGATTTTGGATCAGTGCAGCATCGCCTTCTACTTTTCCGTTCATGGATAAAAACGAAATAGCTGGTATATCGATCCTTCCCTGTTTATATACCATGCTGCCAAGTAAATCCCAGGCCGCAAACTTACCCGTATTTAAGTGTTTAAAAGAGAAATCAATATTTCCAGCAAGATTTGCAGGTAATAACAAAGCCTTATTGCCAGGTTCATCAGGATCGTTTTTATCCTGGCTTATTTGCTTTAGATCCAGACGGTCTCCACTAATTATTCCATTTATCCAAAGCACCTGTTTCCTGTCAGTTAAATGTCTCAGCACGTAATCCAGTTGAGCATTTATCCTAAATTCATCCTTATCCGAAAAAAAAGTAAACTCCGGAAACCAGCTATCACCAGCAAAGCCAACGTTACCATTAATTCCGGTCAGAGATCTGTAACCGGGAAGTTTAAGGTCAATTTCTGAAAGCTCCATATTTCCGGATATCCCGGCCGCAGCAATGTTTTCCACATTGATATCCCGGAATGAACCAGCAGCTGTTCGCAATTTGATATCAGGATACAATTTTCCTGAAATCTGGATGTCATTATTTCTGATAAATACGGCAGAAAGCTGCTTAGCATCGATACCGCCTTCAAGATCAAGGGAAATAACCGGATTAACAAGATTTTGAACATTTAATTTACCTGAAAAATCGGAATTCCTATCCTGAACACGGAATTTCTGTATATCAATTTCTGTGGTCGACGGTCTTTGCCGTTCACCATTAGTATATTTTCCCTTGAGGCGCAAGTTTCTGACAGTCTCTTTCTGAAATTGAACCTGGCTGAGGTTTAGCACATAAACAGCATGTATTTCCGGAACCATTATAGAGGTAACGGGGCCGCGAATTTTCACCGCCAGATCACCGCGTCCCTGGGCAGTGAATGGCAACTTTTCCCTTAATTCTTCTGGAAAAGAGCCTAAGAGGGTGGAAATGTTAATATTCCTGCTATCCAGCATCAGGTCGAGTGAAGGCTTTCCACCCAGTCTAAAATTTCCGCGTGTATCCAGATTAATTGTATTGAGACTGAGCTCGCCTTTCCGGATCGTTGCGAGACTATCTTTCACCTCAAGAATTAGTCGAAGTGAAATATCATATTCATTTGCATAACGGAAACCATTACGGGTAAAATCATGTAAAACAAAACTGGTATGGGTGCCCAGAGAAAAATCCTCTCGCGAAAATTTTCCTTTCAATAATAAATTATCTATTCTGCTTGATGAATATGTCTTTTTAGATAAATTATTAAAGTAAAGATTAAAATTTGAAATCCTAAGCATCTCTAATTCAAATATTTTATTATTCCTATTTTTTTTGTTGGGATTTTCCAATCCTGATTTGTAAATACGGGAATTGGTTTTCCCTTCCGAATCAATAAGAATATTTACATCTCCGTTAACAGCATAAATTCTCCGTATACGGATTTTGGACCTGATCAAATCAAGTGCGTTGAATTTCAGATACAGCTTTTCGGCGGTAAAGAGATGATCTGTATCTATGTGCAAGAATTCCTGTTTGTTGAAGTTATGAGAGGACTCTATTATGACATCATGAAAAACGACCGAAAAATGGGGAAAGGTATTCAGAAAAGTCACATTAATCCGATCAACAAAAATTTTCGTCTCAATTACCTGATTAATATGGGTAATGCTGAGGTCCTTAATTTCTTCTTCATATTTATTAATGAGGAAAAATCCGGTGGCTAACAGTAAAACCATGGCTGCCAGAGCTATCCAAAATAAATTGAAAAGATATTTTCGAATTTTTTTTAATCCATTCATCTGGTTACTATAACCAAAAATGCCATTCAATTATTATCAATTGATCAAGAAATTAAAATCGTCCCCAGATCCCAGTTCAACAGGTTCATATCCATGATGAAATAATCGGGCATTTCCGGGTCCTTCCAACCTCATTTTATTGTCTTCCAGGATCAACATTGTTCCTTCCCGTAATCCCAGAACATAAATCCCCCTGTTCACTTCAATAAATTCTTCGATTCTGGCTTCACGTGTTTCTCCAGCATGACCTTCCGGATTGGCATCAAGATAATGAGGATTAATCTGAAAAGGAATAAAATTAAAAGCCTTAAAATTTTGTGGCTCTGTTATTGGCATATCATTGGTAGTTTTAATTGTGGGACAAGCCATATTAGAACCGGCACTCCATCCGATATAGGCTTTTCCCTCTTTAACTTCCTTAATTATTGGTTCAATCAATTCTTTTTCCTGTATCATTTTCAATAATTGCCAGGTATTTCCACCTCCTACTACGATGGCTCTGCAATTTGCTATTAATTCAACCGGATTATCAGTTTCATGAACAGAGGTTATATTATGTCCGGCTTCTTTAAACTTTTCTCTCACTTTTTCAATATAATCATCAAAAGAAAAAGAAACTGCAGCATAGGGGATGAATGCGCATTCTACAGGTTCTTTACCAAGAAAATTTTTGATATAAGGCAGGGTATATTCCAAATATTCTTCCCCTGCATTTGTTGAATTGCTGATCAATAATAGTCTCATATTAATTGTTTTTCTTTTCACAAAGTTAATATTCCCTTTTTAGACATTATAAAAAATGTCCTAAAACACAGCATGATTTGCTATTTCCCAGATTTGTTTTCCGGTTCTCCTTTAAGGTGAAAAAACTCAGATCACATTTATAATAAAAAAGAAATTTCAGAATTGACCGACATTAATAATTATCCTTAAGTTCTGTAATTAATCTGTTTTCTTTGTTCATTGGAAATTTAATTAATTCTGTGCGGTTTGTCTGGAAATCAAAAATCATAATTTTTCCGCAAAGGATCTCACCCGTTCCGGTGATAATCTTAATCGCTTCATTGGCCTGAAAAGAACCAATGATGCCGGGGGTTACACCGAACAGACCGGTTTTAAGCGGATCCTGCACATTCTGCTTATCTTTTAGGTTATTGAACAAACAATTTAAGGTGTGCCCCTTATTATAATTAAAAACCGAAACCTGGCCTTCGAATTTATAAACAGAGCCGTATATCCAGGGCTTATTAAGGAGCAGGCAGGCATCATTTATGAGGTAACGGGTTGAAAAATTATCTGTTGCATCAATTACAAGATCGAATCCCTCAATAATTTTCAGAGCATTGGAAACCTTTAGGCGGATATTCAACAAATCAAAATTAACAAGGGGGTTGAGTTTTTGCAATTTGTCCCTTGCGATTATGGTTTTCAATTTTCCAAGATCATGCCCGCCATAGAGAATCTGCCGGTGCAAATTATCTTCATTTACAATATCATTGTCCATAATCCCTATAGTCCCAGTGCCGGCAGCAGTCATATACTGCAATACGGGTGCACCCAATCCTCCGGCGCCGACAACCAGTACACGGGCATTCTTAAGCTTTAACTGTCCCTCTTCTCCTATATTTTCCAGCATAATATGCCTGTGATATCTTCTTTTTTCAGCTTCTGTCAACATTTTAGATAATGTATAAGATTAATACAGACAAATATATAGAATGAAGTTGGAATCAGAACGGCTTTTAATGTATAATCAAAAAAAACGCCTCAATATTATTTGAGGCGTTTCATTTCTTAAATATTCGACCGGGGTGCTTCAGACATTATGGACAGACTCTATTTAGAGTGAGAGCAGTGTAAGACCAACAGAAAAAGGATACAACTCCGGGCCTTTTCCCTTTTCAAACAACGCTGTCGGATAATAATTGGCAAAAATTTTCAGATTACGATAACCTATACGGGCAGTGAATCCATATCTGAGAACATTTATATTAAAATCATCCTTCACTTTATCTTTTTGTTTGTCACCATTTACAGTGTAAACCATTTTCGTATTGGAACCCAGTTTTACGCCACCAACTACACCTCCGGAGAGAAATACTCTTTTTTTACCTACCGGTATCTGGAATTCCATCAAAAGAGGTGCATTAAGGTATGTTGTCTGAAGTTTGGATTTCTGAACGCTTGCATTTTCGTCCGGAACATCATATCTCACGATTTCTCCATCAGGACCTTCAGAAATAACATTACCATTGTCAAAATGATAATTGCTCCATTCCAGGCCAAGACCCGTAACCAGGCCAACCTTATCTGTACCCAGGCCAAAGCCATATTGCATAAAATTAAGGTTGAAATTCCATGATCGGCTGGTATTAAGATCCATAAAAGAATTAGCGGGAGTCAGGCTCATGTCAAAGTCACTATTTACATAATTGTTTATCCCAACTTCAAATCCTGACCAGTGAGGTTTAAATTTTTTCTTTTTCTTTGCACCCTCTTTCTCATCCTCCTCCATCAAGCTGGAGTCATTATCATTATCCTCAAGATCATCCCAGTTAACGCTGGTGCCATCTTCATCTTCAATGATGGTTACCCCTTTATTACCGAATTTGATCCTTGTAGTATCTTTTCCTTCTTCAACCGTCACCACTCCTTCATTTCCGATTTTTACGACTGTCTTGTCCTTACCTTCTACAACGGTGATTTTTCCTGATTCTTTTGTTTCCTGAGCCATTAAGCCGGATATCAGCAATAATGACAGCAAACCTGCAAATAATTTCTTCATGATTTCTGTTTTTTGTTTATCTATTATTTATTTCTTGCATTCTTGATTCTGATTGTGTGACGGTCGGGATAAACAAAAAGTTACACATCAAATAAAAATTGTCATTACTGGTTTTTATGGGATCAATACAGAATCATAATTCAAAATCAGGAAATCTTTCAATAAGGAGGAATCTTATTGTCGATCCGGTTGTAGCCGGAATTTCTGCAGTTATCCCTGCTATTGGAGATTACGGAAAAGGGAAAGCCAGCTCATATGTTTTATATAATCTGAGGAAAGAAAATCCCGGATATGATGTTATAATTTATCCGCAATATGAGACCAAAAAATTCATTATTCCTATATTCTATTCAGAGAGGGCCGTTAAAGTAACCCCAAGGCTTGGCCGGAAAAAATAAGTCCGGAAGTAATCTTATATTAATCTTCCCGGTTAATGGGCGTTGAAAATGAGATAAGCTTTGAATTAAAGGACAATATCTTTTTATCTGATGCATCGATTGCTGAAGCTTCAAGCTGCATATTGGTCCCAGCCAAAGTATTAATCTTTTCAATTCCTTTGCTGGCTACATTTATCACATTGAGTTCCTTTTTATTATCATTAAAGATAATATCCGAAAGCTTTTGTACGGCAAACTCCTGCAAGCTAAGGTAATTTTTAGGATCGGGAGGAATTTTTGTGGGCACGGCTCTAGAAACAGGTGCACTGATAATTAAGGGATCATTGCTAACAGCCTTAACAGGCGACATCCTGCCAAGCAATTCAGTATCGATATTTATTTTTTGTAGAATTTCATTACGGTCCGGTCCTGTTGCTGGAATTTCCTGCTCATCCTGCACATCCGGAGCAATTGATGCGATGGGTACACCGGATTTAAAAGAAATTGTATTTGCTGCATTTTTAGCTGCCTTTTTTGTTTTTTCAGGAATCTTCAGTTTTGACTTTTCCCCCTCTTTCTGAACATTTTCATCAACCCTGACATTTGTAGAAGCAGTATCGGTAACTTCAGTAGTTGTTTTCTCCTCCTCGTAAGAAGCAATTGGACTGAATTCCGGATTATCCGAAAAGACAGACCAAACCGTCAGTAAAAGGGCTATACCCGCCGCAATTGCAGCGACGCTCATAAATTCTCTTTTATATACTACGAAAACAGATCTTTTTAAATTATTTTTTTCATTATAAATAAGCTTTTCATCCTTATCCAGATAGGTATTCGCAATAATCTGATGGTCTTTTCCCTTTTCCGGATTGTCCTTCAGATATTCATTAAAGGCAGTCTTCTGTTCTTCATTCAAATCTCCCTCCAATGCGGCAATACTAAAAAAATCAAAATTTTCAGAATTTACCGGTAAAGAGAGATCGATTTGTTTAAGGTTCTCCGGATCAGGGAAAAAAATGTTTTCCGGAGATAAAGAAGAGTTCTCAAGGCCTTCAAGTTCTTCGCGCAAATCAGGATACCGGACCAAAAAATCTTCCAGAGCAAAGATCTCTTCCTCACTAAGATTTCCATCCAGATAATCGATGAAAAATTCTTCGTAATTATTTATATTTATTTTCCTTTTCATTATTTCTTACACCACCCTTTCAGGATTACCAATAAACTTTTTTAAAAATAACCTTCCGCGGTAAATATATACCTTTACCTGCGACTCTGTTAAGCCAGTAATTTCTGAAATTTCCTGGTAAGAGTATCCTTCGTAGTCTCTTAACATAATAACAGACCTTTGATCATCTGGCAGTTTACTAAGTGCCTTATGCAGGATCTCGTTCAGGTCACTATACTGATCAGAATGCGAATGCTCTTCTGCCGGTATTTCATCAAACACTTTACTGCGGCTATCCTTTCGAATTATATCGATCATAGTATGATAGGCAGTTGAAAATAAATAGGATTTCACTTTTTGCCCATTCACATCCGGTAATTTTATCCATAATTTTTCAAATGTGTCCTGCACAATATCCTTTGCACGTTCCTCATCCCGCAAATTTTTCAGAATAAATCTGAATATTCCGTCCGAATGAGTATCAACTGCCTGGTTGTATTCCTTTACGGTCATTTCAAATTTTCAATTTCAATAGTATGACGATCATGATGGTGAAAAGTTACAAAAAAATATATTAGTGACAATGTCCTCCTGAATTTAATCTTTTATCTATTCTTTTAGTGCCTGATTTATAACCTACTCCGGATAATTATTAAAGAAATCACTTAATAAGATATTCGACAAAAGAGTAATAAAAGAGCAAAAAAAATTTGCATATAAAAAATTAACAATTTATTTTTGACCTTCCGGTCAGTCATAAATAAATGTTATTGTTGGAAAAGCGAATAGCATAACCTTGAGTATTTAAAATAG
Organism: uncultured Bacteroidaceae bacterium; assembly: GCA_964426915.1. Classification (GTDB taxonomy): domain Bacteria; phylum Bacteroidota; class Bacteroidia; order Bacteroidales; genus CAYRTD01. The sequence goes on from CAYRTD010000036.1 coordinate 28,838, forward strand.
AGTCTGTCAATAGAGTCGGGTGTCTGTTCCGATAGCTATCGGAACATAATGT
>CAYRTD010000037.1:0-28791 GCA_964426915.1 uncultured Bacteroidaceae bacterium
ATTAAATATTCCTTTCCCATTCTTTTCGACTTTCTTCAATACTGTTTAACATAGCCTTAGCGGTATCTTTTGAGATACACCCCCTGAAATCAGATGGTTTACGCTTTTTTGTTTCTGCTTGCTCGTCAACAGGCAATACAATTACTTCAACTTTACGATTCTTAAATTTTTCTGGTAATAGTAATTTTAAAGTTTTATTTTTTATACTAACTATTTGTCTGTATGCTTCCATTTTCTTAAAATTTAGTGATAATATAAGCCTGACTCGTTAAAATCATTTGATAATGCATGTTAATTTTTCCTTATACAGGCTTATTTATACAAAATTACAACACCTGGTAAATTTAGAACTATTTTATAGAGTTTTTTCTTTTTACAAATTACTTTTATTTTCAATTGAGTTCTCAGACAGGCCGGAGTAGGCTGTGAACCCTTCGGGGTTCAACTGAAAGATTTTTTAAAGGTTGTTCAATTGAAAAAAGAAAATCACTACCTTAGATGTAAGTTCTTTGAATGAAAGCTGGTTCCTGGACATTGAAAAGTTGGAGCAGGAAAGTGAAAACCGGGTTTACTGGTATGCCTATGTCATGAACAACCCCCTAAAATACACTGATCCCAGTGGGTATGTTTACCGGGGCCAGTGGAGCCGACAGCGCCCTGTTTTCAAGTAAAGTTTTAGCTTTTATTGATGAAAGAGAGAGGTTTCTCACCCCCTATCCTTTGGCAAGAGAACCTTTCTTAAATTTAAAAACTAATTTCAAGCCAAAGGAAGGGGGTTCGAAAAGACATTCATCCCGGTCAAATGGAGTGAGGGAAAGAAAACCCCGGCGGTACAAACACCACTTAAACATTCAGAATTATCCCAATACCGCCGGGTTTTTCTTTCCCTCACTCCCACACAAAACAACCGGTGTCATCTCAATCGAGAAGCCGCAGCGATAGCACACCCTCGCTCTCACACTCACACTCACTCTGTCCTCGGGGGAGACCTCTCTCTCCTTTACGGATTAGAGAATAAAAACCACGCTCGAACGCAACACCACAGTAGAACGTGTAAAATACTTCAGCAACGGCTACGAGGAAGATTCAACCTCCTCAGGCCTAAAAAAATACCACTATATAAGCGCCCCTAACGGATTAACTACTATATTTGTTAAAGGTTTTTTCTTTTCACAAATTTGCATTATGTTTCATACCAGCCTTAGCAGATATTGAAAAGCACAAGAAGGCTGGCGATAAATCTGTGCTTAAAAAGATAGCCAGGCACTAAAACTAATCCCTATGATCACATTGCTTTCTCCTTCCAAAACCCTTAATGAAAATCCGGATCTTATCACCAAAAAGTACAGCATTCCTGAATTCCTGGATAGATCGGCAGTGCTTGTTGAAATATTACGTGGGTTTTCTCCTTCAGAAATGGGACAAATAATGGATATAAATCCCAAACTAAGTGAGCTCAATCTGGAGAGATACCTGAAATGGAAACTACCTTTTGACAGCACGAATTCCGAGCGTGCAATTTTAATGTTTAAAGGTGAAGTTTTCAATGGTTTAAAAGCCGAATCCCTGAATGAAGATGACCTTGAATTCTCCCAGGAGCATGTCCGGATATTTTCCGGATTGTACGGTGTGCTGAAACCACTTGACCTTATGCAGCCATACCGGCTGGAAATGGGAACTAAACTCGAGTATGACCACTGGAAAAATCTTTATGATTTCTGGGGTGACCGGATCACAGAAAAGATAAACAAAGATCTTTCTTCTCAGAAGGAAAAGGTCTTGGTTAATCTTGCTAGTGATGAATATTTTAAGGCCGTAGATGTTTCAAAAATCAATGGCAGGGTTCTGAAGTGCCAGTTTAAAGAGGAAAAGGACGGGAAGCTGAAATTTATAACCATATATGGCAAAAAAGCCCGGGGGCTGATGACAAGATTCATCATTTCCAACAGGATCGACAAAGAAGAAGATCTGAAGGCTTTCGATCTGGATGGATATCATTTCAATGAAGAGCATTCCTCTGATCAGACATGGATGTTTACCCGTTAATTAGTGTCTGTCCATAATGTCCGATATCTGCGTTGCTGCAAAAATTTAAAATCCTCGAATACCTTAGTATACTGCGGTTTAAAATTTTGTGCCTCCGCTAAAGCTTCAGCGACACGCGGTTGCGCGCCTTGATCTCGAACATTCTGATCCAGACACTGGACTTTATGGACAGACTCAAATTAGAGTCTGTCAATAGAGTAGGGTTGAAGCTGTCTGAAAAGTGTTTTTCCATATTGTATTACCTTTCATCCCTCTTGCAAATATTCACTTCTTTCATAACTTTGCCTTAAAGAGGAAAAAAGTGTTATATCCGGATAATTTTGAAGATAAAATCGGAATGTCAAAGATCAGGGAGATCGTCTCTGGTTTTTGCCTTTACGACCCGGGGAGGGAGGAGATCAGAAAATTGCATTTCTCCACCGATCCCGAATATGTGAAGGCCCGACTGAAGGAAGTTGAAGAGTTCCGGCAGATCCTTATCTCTGAGGCAGAATTTCCTGTTGAAAATTTCATCGATATTTCTCCGGGACTTGCAAAGGCCTCTATTAAAGGTCGTTTTCTGGAGGTATTTGAACTGGTTAACCTTAAAAAAGCGATCGAGTCGGTCAGGGCTATTCTTAATTTTTTTAAAAGAGATGAAAATAACCGTTACCCCGGGTTGAAAAAACTTGCTCATGAAGTAAAATTTTTACCCCTCGTTCATGAACGTCTGAATAAACTGATCGATAAAAACGGAAACATACGTGATAATGCCTCTCCTGAATTGTCGTCGGTTAGAAAGGAGCTCAACACCAAAGAGGGCTCTATCTCCCGCTTGTTAAATAAAGTCCTCGAGAAAGCCCGTAAGGAAGGAATTGTCGATGAAGATTCCAGCCTGTCTGTCAGGAATGGCCGTACGGTTATTCCTGTTTCTTCAACTCATAAAAGAAGGATAGAAGGATATATTCACGATGAATCGGCCACCGGCAGAACGGTGTATATTGAACCCTCTGCGGTAGTTGAGGCGAATAATGAATTGCGTGAACTTGAGAATAAAGAGAAAAGGGAAATCGTAAAGATCCTCACCGACTTTACAAATTTCATTCGTCCTTACCTGGATGAGCTCAGAGCATCTCATAATTTTCTGGCAAAAATTGACTCTATCAGAGCAAGAGCCAGGTTTGCCCTTGATATTGGCGCTTTTCTCCCGGGAATAAAGAACGAACCTGAAATTGACTGGAGGAATGCAAAGCATCCTCTCTTATTTCTCACTTTCAGAGCCGGGGGGCGTGTAAATGAAGTTGTTCCTCTCGATATTAAACTTGACAGGAAGGAAAGGTTGCTTGTTATATCCGGGCCCAATGCCGGAGGTAAATCGGTATGTCTTCAAACGCTTGGACTTCTTCAGCTAATGTGTCAGTCCGGATTTCTGGTAACGGCCGATGAGAAATCGGTATTTGGGGTGTTCGACAGGATACTTCTGGATATGGGCGATGAACAGTCGATTGAGGACGATTTGAGTACTTATAGTTCTCACCTTTTAAACATGAAGACTTTTCTCCGGCAGGCAGATAAAAAAAGTCTTATTCTCATTGATGAATTCGGAAGCGGTACCGAACCTGCCTTAGGTGCTGCAATAGCTGAGTCAGTACTCCAAAATCTTAATAATTCCGGCGTTTTTGGTGTGATTACCACGCATTATACGAATCTGAAACATTTTGCCTCATCCGGAGAAGGAATGATCAATGGAGCAATGCTTTTCGATACTCAGCAGATTAAACCCTTATATCGCCTTTCCATAGGGAAACCAGGTTCTTCTTTTGCTTTTGAGATCGCCAGGAAAACCGGGATTCCGGAAGAGATACTGAAAAATGCAGAAAAGAAAGTGGGAAGGGAGCATGTGGATTTCGACAAGCATCTGAAGGATATTATAAGAGACAAAAAATACTGGGATAATAAAAGGCAAAAAATAAGGATAAATGAAAAGCGTTTGGCAGAACTTGTGGAGAAGTATGATTCTGAATTAAGCGATACGGAAAAACTACGGAAGAAAATATTAACAGAAGCAAAGGAACAATCAGAAAAATTGCTTGCTGAAACAAACCGTAAGATTGAAAATACCATACGTGAAATTAAGGAGGCAGAAGCTGAAAAAGAGAAAACGAAAAGTGTCAGAAAAGATCTGGAGAAATTCCGGGAACAGGTGGAAAGCGATAAGATAGAAGATGACCTGCGAAAAGATACGCATGAGTTACAAAAGAAGCTTGCTGAAATAAAGATGAGAAGCAAGCGTATGCAAGCAGGAAATGTAAAACAGACCGGAAAGAAAAAGCCTGTTTCGACTGATACCACAATCAGGAAAGGGGATAAGGTACTTATGAAGGGACAGGATATTCCGGGTGAGGTTATGAGCATAAAAAGAAATAAAATAGAAGTTGCTTTTGGAAATATTAAAACCAGCGTAAAACCTGAAGTTCTGGAGAAAATCCCGGACGATAAGTATGAGAGGGAGTATCGGCCTAAGTCAAAACGGCCGGGGCTTTCCGACTGGTCAGTGGGGAAGCGGAAACTATCTTTTTCACCTGCTATAGATGTAAGAGGCAAACGAGCTGATGAGGCCTTAAGGACGATAAATGAGTTTTTGGATGAGGCCGTTATGGTTCAGGCAGCGGAATTACGAATATTGCACGGGAAAGGAAACGGCATTCTTCGCGAGCTTATCAGAGAGCAGTTATCAGCGATGGATGTAGTTGAATGGTATGGTGATGAGCATATTGAAAGAGGCGGTTCGGGAATAACCCTTGTAAAACTCCAATCATGAATGAAATCCTGATCTTATGCCGGGAAGCTAGCCCCAGACTGGAATATGTCAGCGAATTTATTTTTCGTGATGTACTTCAATCATCTGTAAGCTTAATAAGCCTGGAAGATCTACCGGAGGGAACCGGTAATATTATAAATTATTCAGAGAAAAAAAGCACTTCGGCTTTTCATGTTAAGCCTTATGGATTATTGGAGGAATCAGGAACAGTTCCAAAGGATATCAGGCTTTTTCATCATGAAGGGGTTCCTTATCTTTTTCCGGTGGAAAATTCAGATACGTCTTTCGATCCTTTTTCAGCCATTTTTTATCTGATTAGCCGGTATGAGGAATATCTGCCTTATGAGGGGGATCATTATGGCCGCTATCAGGCAAAAGACAGCATTGCGGGGAAGGAGAATTTTCTTAAAATCCCCGTCGTGGATATGTGGATCAGGGAACTTGCCCGGGAATTAATGTCCTTTTATCCCGGATTAAAATTTCCTGAACCCCGGAGTGCGTTCATTCCAACAATAGATATTGATAACCCCTGGGCATTTTTGCATAAATCATTTTACCGCAAGATCGGAGGTGTTGCAAAAGATATCATGAGCATAAATTACGATAAACTGAACTACAGGTTATCGGTACTGGGGATGCGAAGAAAAGATCCTTTTGATTCCTATGAATATATACAAAGGGTACATTCCGGAAATCTGAAGATCTTTTATCTGCTGGGTAACCGTAGCCGGCATGATAATAAAATTTCATACCGAAACCCGGCATGGAGAGAAATGGTGAAAAAACTGTCAGGAAATTTTGAAGCCGGTATTCATCCTTCCTGGTATAGCAACAAAAACCTCACGATCGTTAAAGAGGAAAAGATAGCGCTTGAACAAATAACAGGAAGAGAAATCTTGATAAGCCGTCAGCATTTTTTAAAATCAGAGTTTCCCATGACCTATAGAAATTTACTCTCCACAGGGATTAAAGAAGATTATAGCATGGGCTATGCCGAAACTCCCGGGTTCAGGGCAGGAACCAGTTACCCATTTCGCTTCTATGATCTGAATAAAGAGCAGGTCACTGACTTGCGCATTTTCCCGTTTATGGTTATGGACAGAACTCTGAAGGATTATCTCCATTCAGAGCCGGGAGAAGCGAAGGAAATTATTTCCGGTTTAATAGAGACAATGAAAAAATTTGGTGGTAATTTTATATCGGTGTGGCACAATGAATCACTTGGAACGGCGGGTGAATGGCAAGACTGGCGTGAAGTTTACGACTATCTTCTTGAAAAGGGGAATGAATTGAATGTTAATAGTTAAAAAAGATATTGATGATTAAGCATCTGCGCAATGGAGAAATAGACAGGTCAAAATGGGATCAGTGTGTGCTCACAGCGAGACAGAACATGATTTACGGCTTCTCATGGTACCTTGATCTTGTTTCTCCCGGATGGGAAGCGCTTGTGCTGGATGACTACATCGCGGTTATGCCTCTCCCGGTAAAATCGAAATTCGGCTTCCGTTATGTTTACCAACCCTTATATGCACAACAACTTGGCGTTTTTTCCCGGATGTATCCGGATAAAAAGCTAAGTCTTGAATTTCTTTCCTCAATTCCTTCGGATATAAAATATGTGGATTATAATTTGAATAATTTTCACAGCCTCGACGAGAATGATTTTAAAGTTATTAAAAAAGCAAACTATGAACTGAAACTGAATACCCCCTATGAAGATCTTGAAACAAGGTTTTCTGAGAATACCCGGAGAAATATACGGAAATCTATTCTTCATACTGAACTGGCAGATAATATTTCCCCCTCTGATCTGGTAAAGCTCAAGAGGCAGACACATACCATTCCCATGAAGAAGGAATTTTATGAGTGGCTTAATATTTATCTTCATAAACTCATTCAGGGCGGTAAAGGCAGAATTATTGGCGTAAGCGCCGGAAATAAGCTGGTTGCGGCTTCTTTCATTGCTGTTTCCATGAGCAGGGTGTATTATCTGGTTTCTGCTTCAAATGAGCAGGGAAAAAAAACACGTGCAATGTTTGCCCTAATAGACCATGTTATTGGGAAATATGCCGATACAGGACTGGTATTGGATTTCGAAGGTTCAACAATCAAAGGGGTGGCCCGTTTTTTTGCAGGATTCGGTTCTGAAAGAAAAGAATATTATAATATTCGTATCAACAAGCTTCCATTTCCCCTTAATTTAATGAAGAAGTGATAAAAAAAGACCCCCGAAATATCATAACTCACATCTCTCCGCTTTTTCCTTTTGAAAGCTTGTACAAAAAATCGGGCCATAAATCTGTTTTCCCCTTTTACCATACAATTAGCGATCATCCAGGTCCGCATTTGCGCTATCTGTATCCTGTAAAATCTATAAAGGAATTTGTTACCGATCTTGATAAGCTTCTGAAGTATTTCTCTCCTTTGTCCCCTGAAATTCTGCTGAAGGAACAAGAGGATAGTCCTTTGGAAGGATTCGTTTTAAGTTTTGATGACGGATTAAGTGAAATATCACGTATTGTTGCTCCTATTTTGAAAGATAAAGGAATCCCGGCCATTTTTTTTCTTAATAATAACTTTATAGATAATAAGAATTTATTTTTTCGTTATAAGGCTTCTTTGCTTATCGATAAGATCCGGAAAACCGGCTTAAACAAGAGTGCCATGAATGAGGCCGGTAAAATGATCTCCGTAAAAATTCGTTCCGAAAATGAACTTATCAGATTTATTCTGAAAATTCAATACCGGGGTTATGCACTGATCGACAAGCTTTGTCAGATTTTTGAGGTGGATGTGGAAAGTTTTCTCCGTGAAGAAAAGCCTTACCTGGATTCTTCCGGGATAATGAAATTGAAGAAGGATGGATTTTATATCGGAGCGCACAGCTACGATCATCCGGAATTTTTCAACATGGATCCCTTAGAACAGGAGCAGGAAATAAAAAGTAGTATCCTGGATATTCGTAAGCGTTTTGATCTGGATTATTCCTTATTTGCATTTCCTTTTACCGATTATGGTGTCAAACCCGAAGTTCTCCGGTCATTTCATTTTGATCCTGTTTTTAAACCCGGCGCAAGCTTTGGTACGGCGGGTTTAAAAAAGAGCACCGGATTGCCCCATTACCAGAGGATAAGCATGGAAAAATACCAGGGAGACAGCGAAAAGATTATCAAGACGGAATTTTTATATTATTTAATGAAAAAAATTATCGGAAAAAACTGATTCCATACAGATGTTAATGACCCTGTGCTGATTTATTTCTCAAAACAGACCAATTTATTTTAAGGAACCAGATCCGGCACTATTATTTTTCACCCCAACAATGGAAATTGAATTAATCAGAAAGAGTGAAATTGTTGATTACACCCGAAGGGCTTCCAAAGAATTTGTTAATGAAATTCCTTTAACAATACCCCGCGCCCTTTCACAATCGGTAAATCCGGATGCAAGGGAAAATGATGTTCTTTTGATCGTTATGCGTGAGGGGAATAAGCTGCTGGCATTTATTGGAAGATATCCTTCAAGGGTCCAGGCAGATCCTGAAAAAAGAATATTTTGGGTCAGTTGCTGGTGGAGGGCAAAAGGAACTTCTTCTGATGCTGCACGGGCAGTATTTGCCGGATTTCTTGAAATATCAGGAATGAATGTCGGTTTGCCTCACCTGCCACCACATATTATTAAAACCCTTGAGCAGAATGACATCCATGTCTCCGGCAGGAATGGACTTCTGTTGCGGTTCCGCTCTGCTCTCCATCAAAGAAGCTTCCAGAGAAGTGTTAAGGGGAATTACAAAAAGGCTATAGCGTTGGTTAGAAATACCGGGATCCTGCGGAGTTGTGATTTCCTGGTTAACCACTTAAGATCTCCGGTAATAATTTCCCGGAATGAGAAAACAGATCCCGGCTTTAATGTCCTTTTTACACTCCCCGGAATTGATTTCTTTTCATTTATTCATGAAAATTTCAGGGAATATATAACCATTCCCTACAGGGAAAATGTTAAATGGATAATTGAGAATCCCTGGTTAGTCAAACCTTCGGAAGCAGATAATGAGACAGTGCTGAGATACCATTTTAGTTATATTACCGGGGAATTTTATCATTTTTTTCCTGTGTTAAAAGAAAACGGCATCATAAAAGGAACCGGATTTTTTAGTGTCCGGGACGGGGCTGTAAAATCGTTGTTTCTATTTGTCTTACCGGAATACAGGGACAGGTTTTTACAGAATATCACGTTCTTTATACAACAGAATAGGAATTACCATAGCCTTATTACCTATGATCCCCTGTACTATCATTTTCTTCTGACTAATACAAATAAAAGAATACCTTCAATACCCATAAAAAGATACACGGGAACTGCTAATCCTGATTATGCAAAATTGCAGGCAACAGACGGAGACGGGGATTCCTGTTTTACCTGATTTTTAAACCGGTCTTTAATGCGGATGAATCTGATTTGTAAGGAATTTTATCTCAGGATCATTCATATCCGTTTCCTCAAGTTTCTCATTGTGGCATTTTAATATTCTTGAAGGGAATTTCTGTAACAGATTGTAATTATGGGTGGCCATAATAACAGCACGACCGTTTTTGCTGATCTCTGTTAATATTTCCATTATACCCTCGGAAGTTTGCGGATCCAGGTTACCAGTGGGTTCATCAGCAAGTATAATATCAGGATTGTTCAACAGGGCTCTTGCGATTACCACTCGTTGCTGTTCGCCACCGGAAAGCTGATGAGGGTATTTGTAGCCTTTAAATCCGAGCCCGACTTTTTCCAGCACTTCTCCTATGCGAGTTTCGATATCTGATTTTGATTTCCAGCCTGTGGCCCTCAATACAAAAGAAAGGTTCTCATAAACAGAACGGTCGGAAAGAAGCTGAAAATCCTGAAAAACAATTCCCAGTTTTCTCCTGAGAAAGGGAATTTCCTTTCTTCTGATTTTCCCTAGCGGGTAGCCTGCAACAATCGCATTGCCTTCGTGCAAAGGTATTTCAGCATTAATAGTCTTTATCAGACTGGTTTTTCCGCTTCCCACTTTTCCTATAATGTAAACAAATTCACCCTTGCTTACCGTGAAATTGAGATCACTGAAAACCAGATGATCCTTAATCGTTATTGAACTATGATGAAATTCTATAATGTTATCAAGAGCCATTTTTTTGTGCAATTAATGAATAAGTTCTGCGTTTATCTATGCAGTTGCAAATATCAGGCTTATTACCTGAAAAATAAAACCATTAATTAACATAATTGTGTTAATTAAAAAGAAAAAGCTTACCGGAAGGGTAGGGCTTTTTGTTTTAATTTTACAGAATGATAAATACTAAACGAATGTTATGTTAAGAAAGAGTCTGTGTTTTATTGTTCTAACTGCTGTTTTCAGTCTGTCAGTGCTGAATCTTCAGGCCCAGAAATCGAAGATCTATTCTTTTGATGAAAAAATATTTTATAAGGGACTGGATTATTATAAGAAAGAGAAATACGGGGCAGCCAGGAATTTTTTTGACAGGGTACTTGAATCCGAGGGACAGGGAAAGTCGGATGTTAAAGCTGAAGCCCAGTTTTACAGGGCTATGAGTTCTATTGAGCTTTTTAATAATGATGCCGAATACCTCGTTTATGAATTCGTTAATGAAAATCCGGAAAGTCCTCATATCAATGAATCATGGTTTCGTCTGGCCGATTATATGTATAAGAAGAAAAATTATCCCCGGACCATTACTTACCTTGAAACTACAGATCGTTTTCTCCTGAGTCCCGGGGAACTTTCACAATATTATTTCCAGAAAGCCTATAGCCATTATATGAGACGGGAATACGATGAAGCCCGGGTGAATTTCTATGAAATAAAGGATATTGACAGCAAATACAGTCCGCCCGCCCTCTATTATTATTCCCATATTGCATACGACCAGGAAAACTATCAGACGGCACTTGAGGGATTTCTCAGGTTACTGGATGACAAAACATTTTCTGAGATCGCTCCCTATTATGTCACCCAGATCTATTTTATGCAAAAGAAATTTGAGAAAGTTCTTGAATTTGCTCCTCCTCTCATGGAATCCGTTACGGAAAAAAGAAAGGATGAGATGTCAAAGATCATCGGGGAATCCAACTTTTATTTAGGTCGTTATGAAGAAGCAATTCCCTATCTTCAGTCATATGCCGATAATATCCGGAATACTTCGAGTCGTGATAAATATCAACTCGCTTATTCTTATTACATGACAGGAAAGTACAAAAAGGCTGCAAATCTTTTTGAAAAGATCTCTCTTGCTAACACGGAAGTGAGTCAGAGTGCTTTATATCATCTGGCAGGTTGCTATCTTGAGATGGATCGTAAAGATAAAGCAAGGGCTGCCTTCGGATCGGCTTCACGTATGGAATTTAATCCAAAGATCACTGAAGACGCACTCTTTAATTATGCAAAATTAACCTATGAACTGAGTTATTCTCCATTCAATGAAGCCGTTCGTACTTTCAACTTTTATATCCGGCAATATCCAACAGCCAGCAGGGTAGATGAAGCCTATAATTATCTTGTGAATGCCTACCTGAACACAAAGAACTACAAAATGGCGATGGAGAGTATAGAGAAAATTAAGACCCGGGACCCGGAGATTGAAAGGGCTTATCAGAGGGTGGCTTTTTTCCGTGGACTGGAGCTTTTTACCAATCAGCGTTTTTCTGATGCTCTGATCACTTTCGATAAAGCTTTGAAATTCAGCCAATATGATCCTGTTATTCACGCCCGAACACTTTACTGGCTGGCAGAGACTTATGTGAGAGAGGGAGATACGGAAACTGCGGAATCTTTTTATACTGCTTTTCTTGACGAACCGGCTTCTTTTCAAACTCCTGAATTTAAGAAGGTAAACTATAGCATGGGCTACCTGGAGTTTGAAAGGGAGAATTATGAAAAAGCAGAGAAGTGGTTTAGGGAATTTGTAAACCTGGAATCAGACAAGAGGTCGGTATATGTTGCCGATGCATATAACAGGATGGGAGATTGCCGTTTTATTTTATCAAAATTCTGGCAGGCAATTGATTATTATGATGAGGTTTCAAAGATAGGGAAGGCAAATGTTGATTATGCCATTTTTCAGAAAGCCTTTTCGCTTGGACTGGTTGACCGGCCCGGTCGGAAAATCGAAACAATGCAGGAGCTTATCACCAGGCACCCGAATTCCGCTTATATTGATGATGCTCTTTTTGAACTTGGCAAAACCTATGTTTTACTGGATGATCAGCAAACCGCAAAAGAACAGTACAGCCGGCTGGTGAATGAATATCCTGCCAGTACTTATCTGAATAAAACATTGATCCAGCTGGGGATGATCTTTAAAAATGCGGGTAATTTTAGTGAAGCCTTAAATTATTATGAGAGGGTTGTGAATGATTACCCGGGAACCCCTGAAGCATCTATAGCCCTCAGGTCGATGCGGGATATTTATGTGAGTCAGAACAATGTTGATGGTTATTTGAGCTATGTTGAAGGAATAGGACGGGGTGTATCAGTTTCGGAACAGGATTCACTTGTATACCATGCCGCCGAGAATCTTTATCTGGACGGGAATTGCGAGCTCGCAGCGGAAAGTCTCCGGGATTATATCAGCAGCTTTCCCCGGGGTGCTTTTTTGCTGAATGCCAATTACTATCTGGCGGATTGCCTGTTGAAACTGAACCGGGGGGATGAAGCCTTCAGTTCTCTTATGTTTATTATTGAAATGCCCGCAGGGATGTTCACTGAACCTGCGCTGAAGGCTGCTTCCCGCATAGCATACCGCAACAAAGACTATCATACCGCTGCAGAGCTCTATCGTAAACTTATTAACCTGGGAGAAAAGAAATCCAATATTACCGAAGCAGAAGTCGGACTGATGAGAAGTTATGTCCAACTCAATGAATACCAGAACACCATAGAGGCAGCTAATCAGGTCCTTATACAGGATAAACTGGATGAGGAAATCAGGAAAGAAGCCACTTATGCCATTGCGAATGCCTACAGGCAGCAGAATGACCCTGCAGCAGCTTACGACTGGTATGCCAGAATCGATGATGAAGTAAATTCTGAATACGGAGCAGAGTCAAAATTCAGAATGGCAGAGATTGATTACAACAGGGGGAACACCGAAAGAGCCGAAAAGATCGTGTATGAACTGATAGAAATGAATACTCCACATCAGTACTGGATGGGGCAGACGTTTCTTCTGCTCTCCGATATTTTTCTCCAGATGGGGGATGATTTCCAGGCCGTACAAACCCTGGAAAGTATAATTAATTATTACACTATTGAAGGAGATGGTGTAATTGCTGAAGCAATACGCCGAAAAGATACAATTTCCAACAGGGTGAATCAGCAAAATGAACAAATCGAAGCTGATACTCTTGAGATCCGGATGGAACCGGGTGAAGGAACTCCAATGAATCAGCAATAAGGAATATGAGAAAACAGCAACGATGCCTGAAAAAATGAAATCTTTAACCGCATGCTGTTGCCTTGAAAAATTAAAATAAATATATGATGAAATTTCTGAAATATTTAATTCCGGTTACATCCAGTTTCCTGGTGATTCAGTTAAGTTACGGACAAGGGGAACTTCAGAGAGAAGTAAGGGTGGTAAAACCCTACACACCAACCTTGAGTGATGCTGATAAGATCAGCCTGATGCCTGAGTTTAATGATACGCTGAGTTTATCAACCGATTTCGAATACAGTATTTCACCCATAAAATACTCCACAAATTTCAGGCTTAAACCCATTAAACCGGCAAAAATGGTAGGCCTGCCCCTTACGCGACTGTATAAAAGTCAGTTTACACTCGGAATGGGAAATTATCTTACCCCTTACGCCGAGCTTACAGTTAATAAGCTGAGAGACAGAAGAAATTCACTGGGTTTCTATGCAAAACATCATTCCTCTTCGGGAAGGGTTAAGCTTGAAAATGACTTCAGGGCCAAAGCTCCTTTCAGTGATAATGATTTACGACTTTATGGAAGAAAAATGTTCCGCAGATCTTCCCTGGAAGGAGGTCTCGGCGGCAGTTATGATTCATGGGTCTTTTATGGTTATAATCCACTTGCCGACACACTTTTTGAGGTGGAAAATAATCAGCAGAAAATTTATACCACAGAAGCCAATATCCGCTTTTACTCTACACATCCCGATTCTTCTCACCTGAATTACGATACTGAACTGAAGTATTATTATTTGAAGGATGCATATGATTTTGGTGAGCAGGGAGTGGATTTTGATTTTGAAATGGGGAGTTTTATTGGAGATTGGTACGGAAAAATAGATCTTGGAGTGGAAGTGTATGACCGTTCGGATGCTTTTGATACTACAAACAATTCGGTTATTAAGATCAATCCTGACTTTTCCAAATCCTCAGATCTCTGGCGTTTTACGGTTGGACTTAATTCCGCTATTGATACCAAAGGCGGGCAGACGAATTTGAGTCTTTATCCCCTGGCCAAATTTGAGTTCAATATCGTGAGAAATGTGCTCATTCCTTATATGGGGATTACCGGCGACAAGAAGGTCAATACCTACAGGTCTCTGCTAGAAGAGAATCCTTTTATAGTTCCCGGCCTTGTTGCAGAAAACGAAGATCATCAGATTATTGGTTATCTTGGTCTTAAAGGAAGATACAGTTCAAAGATGTCTTTTGACATACAGGCAAAGTATTCAAGGGTATCGTATCTTCATTCATTCGTAAACGATCCTTTCGACCAGAACCCCCGGAATCAGTTTAGCCTTATCTACGACGATGTAGATGTTTTCAGGGCAGGGGGGGAGATAAACTGGAACCGGAGCGAAAAGCTGAAATTCTTATTGCGTGCCTATTATTATGATTACAGTCAGGAAGTCTATCATAAACCGGAGTTTGAAGGTACTCTGAATGTAGCTTACAATTTAAGGGATAAAATACTCATTGATGCCAATCTCTTTTACACAGGGGCCCGTAAGGCGGCAATAGATAATACGGGATCGGAATTAGAGGTAAGAGAGATGAATGGTTTTTTCGACGGAAATCTCACAGCGGAGTACCGTTATACCCGTTTGCTTTCCTTTTTCCTACGATTGAACAACTTTTCAGCCAGCCGGTACGATAACTGGTATGGTTATCCTGTACAAAGATTTCAGATTATGGGGGGATTTTCATACGCTTTATAATTGGTGTCTGTACAATCTGTTAAAATTGTTGATTCTTTGTTGACAATTAGCTTAAATCTGCCTCTGTTTTGGGCGGTTAAGTCATCCTTTTTTTGTATATTTACACTGGAATTTGAGTGAGCAGGATTGTTTTTGTAATAAATTGATAATAAATACATTACACATATATTTTTTTCACTTTCTGAAGGCTTGCCGGCGAGGCTTTTTCTTAAGTTTTCCGGTTGGTTTTTCTCACACTCAAAAGAACAGTTTTTATTAATCAGAAATTTAAAAGTTATATTTCTGAAACAGGATTAATATTGAAAAAATGGAAGCTAACGAAAAAAAGATCACTTCAAAAAAAGTTGAAAAATTAATTGAAAACGGATATTCAGCTACAAGTATCCAGGTACTAGAAGGTTTGGAAGCGGTAAGAAAGCGGCCGGCAATGTATATTGGCGATGTAAGTGTTAAAGGACTTCACCATCTCGTTTATGAGGTTGTGGACAATTCGATTGATGAGGCACTTGTTGGTCACTGCAACAATATAGATGTAACAATAAATGAGGATGGGAGTGTAACGGTTATTGACGACGGGCGGGGTATTCCGGTCGATTTTCATGAGAAAGAGCAGAAATCTGCTCTGGAGGTAGTAATGACAGTCCTTCATGCCGGGGGAAAATTTGATAAGGATTCATATAAAGTATCAGGCGGACTCCACGGAGTTGGTGTTTCATGTGTGAATGCACTATCCAGTAGTCTGAAAGCCGAGGTTCACCGCGACGGAAAAATATACATTCAGGAGTATAACCAGGGAAGGCCTAAATCTCCGATAAGGGAAGAAGGGACTACGGAAAAAACCGGGACGATCATTACCTTTATTCCCGATTCATCGATTTTTACCACGACTGATTTTAAATTTGAGATCCTTTCATCAAGACTCAGGGAGCTGGCCTTTCTGAACAAAGGTATCAGATTGGGAATAACGGATAAAAGAGAGTTTGCCGATAATGGAAATGGAAACGGAAACGGGAGCGAAAACGGGAACGGCGAATACAGGCATGAAAGTTTTTACTCCGATGAAGGACTAAAGGAGTTTGTTCGGTTTCTGGATGCTAATCGTGAAAACCTTATTGAAGAGATCATTCATATTGATACGGAAAAAAATGAGGTACCTGTTGAGATCGCTCTTCAGTATAATACTTCTTTCTCTGAAAACATCCATAGTTATGTAAACAATATTAATACCATTGAAGGGGGTACTCATCTTTCAGGATTCCGGAGGGGATTAACCAGGACCCTTAAATCCTATGCTGAAAAATCGGGTATGCTTTCAAAACTGAAGTTCGATATTAGTGGAGATGATTTCAGGGAGGGGCTTACAGCAATAATATCCGTCAAGGTAGCTGAGCCTCAGTTTGAGGGGCAGACAAAGACCAAACTTGGAAACTCAGATATTATGGGGGTAGTTGACCAGGCAGTAAGCGGAGAGCTCTCAAATTATCTGGAAGAGCATCCAAAAGATGCCAAAACAATTGTTACCAAGGTTATTCTCGCAGCCCAGGCCCGGCATGCAGCACGTAAAGCAAGGGAGCTGGTTCAGAGAAAAAATGTATTGTCAGGGGCGGGCCTTCCCGGTAAACTGGCTGACTGTGCAGATAAAGACCCTTCGAAAACTGAAGTGTTTCTTGTTGAGGGAGACTCTGCAGGGGGAACTGCCAAACAGGGAAGAGACAGGGCATTTCAGGCAATTCTTCCTCTGAGGGGAAAAATCCTGAACGTTGAAAAAGCCATGGCTCACAAGATTTTTGAAAATGAGGAGATCAAGAATATTTTTACCGCTCTGGGAGTCAGTATTGGCACAGAAGAAGACAGTAAAGAACTAAATCTTAGCGGACTCCGCTATCATAAGGTCATTATAATGACCGATGCGGATGTGGACGGTAGTCACATTACCACGCTTATTATGACTTTCTTTTTCCGTTATATGAATGATCTGATCAAAAAGGGTTACTTATATATTGCAACTCCTCCTTTTTATCTTATTAAAAAAGGGAACAAGGAAAAATATGCCTGGACAGAAGAAGAAAGAAAGCAGGCCCTGCAGGAGATCGGTCAGGGAGCCGGTGTGCAAAGATATAAGGGTTTGGGAGAAATGAATGCCCAGCAACTTTGGGATACTACAATGAACCCCGAATTCAGGACTTTACGCCAGGTTACCATTGATAGCGCCGCGGAAGCCGACAGGATCTTCTCCATGCTTATGGGTGATGATGTACCTCCCCGCAGGGAATTTATAGAAACCCATGCAAAGTATGCAAATATTGATGTATAGGGCAGAGGTGATATTTAATAATTTCGGGAGGAAGTATATAACGAACTGCAGGAATGAGGAGAACTTTCAGATTGTAAGTTCTTTTAAAAAGATTATTAATTTTTTAGAAACCTTCTTTTTTTAATAAATCGGTTGATGAAGGAAGAAATGTAAATATTTATTATCTTGAGTCGGTAAAGAAATTAACTGGCATGCCGGAAAAGGAAGATAATCAAAAAATTGAATTAAGAAGCGATGGAGTTCAGGAAATACTCGGGCTTATTCCCCATTGGATAATCAGGTGGGGAATGGTGCTTCTGTTTCTGATCATCCTTATAATCCTTGGTGGCAGCTGGGTTTTTGAATATCCCCATGTAATCAAATCAAGAATCCTCGTTACAACCCAGAATCCTCCATCCATGGCTATTGCCAGAACCGATGGCCGCATTATGGAATTACTCGTAGAGGATAATCAAAGGGTTGAAGAGGGTGATGTTCTGGCACTCATTGAAAATTCAGCCAACTATCAGGATGTTAAGTTACTGAAAGCTAAAGTTGATACTTTTAGAAAATTGATACTGACCGAAACGGATTCTGCTTATTTGAGTTTTCCATCAAATCTGACACTTGGCAATATTCAACCTTTATATGCGGGTTTTCTCAGGAATTTCGTTGATCTGCAAAATTTTCTCGAGCTAAATTATCATGAGCAGAAAATCGAATCGATGGAAGAAGAAATTCAGCGATATAAAGCCTATTCATGGACGTTAAAAAAGCAAAGTAACATCCTTGCATCGGAGCGGGCCCTGGTAGAAAATCAGTTTCAACGTGACTCAACTCTTTACCGGCAGGGTGTTATCCCCACTGCAGATTATGAGAAATCAAGGTCTGAATTGCTTCAAAAACAACGGGCTTATGAGCAGTCAAGAACATCTATTGTTGATGCGGAGATTCAGATCTCCAAATTGCAGCAGCAGATCCTTGATCTTCAATTGCAGAAAAATGATGAATTTGATAAACTCAGCCTTGGGCTTCGAGAATCTCTTGAGAACCTTATGTCTGGGATCGCTGAATGGGAGCAAACATTCGTTTTACATACAACTGTAAGTGGCACTGTGAGTTTCACTCGAATTTGGAGTGAAAACCAGTACGTTTCAGGGGGTGATCTTGTTATGACTGTCATTCCCGAGAACCGCGGTGATATGATCGGAAAAATCGAACTACAGTTTTTGGGAGCGGGAAAAGTTGAAGTCGGAAAGACGGTAAAGATCAAATTTGATAACTATCCTTATATGGAATATGGAATGGTTACCGGGTTTGTTAAATCCATCTCGCTGGCAACTTCCGATAATGCTTATTCAGTAATCGTTTCCCTTCCTGATGGTCTCAAAACCAATTATGGCACAGAAATATCCTTTACTCAGGATATGCAGGGGATGGCGGAGATCATCACCAATGAAGAGAGTTTGCTGGAACGGATTGTTAATCCGGTAAAATCTGTTTTAATGAAACAAAAAGACCTCCGGAAAAATGATTCTCCGGAGGTCAGAACTTAATTTCGAATTCTGAGAACTATTTCTTCCATATACTCTCCAGTTCCTCAAGTGTTTTGCCTTTGGTTTCCGGGACGAGCTTCCAAACAAAAATTGCAGCCAGAATTCCCATTAATGAGTATACCCAGTATGAAAATCCCTGGTTGAAATGCAGGGTCAGCCAGGGGTGACCATCCATTATCGGGAATGTCCATGAAATAATGAGGTTGGAGATCCATTGAGCCGCGACAGCAATAGACATTGCTCCCCTTATTTTATTCGGGAATATTTCGGAAAGCAATACCCAGGTAACCGGTCCCCATGAAACAGCAAAAAAAGCAGTATAAAGCAACATAAAGATCAGTGACCCGACACCCAGTTTTTCCAGGTAAAATGTTAATCCCAGACAAGCCATACTGAAGGCCATACCAAGAGCCCCTATTATTTGTAAGGGTTTTCTTCCGAATTTGTCGACAGTAAAAATAGCAATAATGGTAAATGTCAGGTTAACAGCTCCTACAATAATGGTTAGCAGCAACGATGTGTCTGTATCACTCCCCATATTGCTGAAAATTTTTGAGGCGTAATATAAAACAACGTTTATACCAACAAACTGTTGAAAAACCGATAACAATACACCAATAATAATAACCAGGCTTCCGTAGCTCAGCCATGAGGTTTTTTGGGTAGAAAGTGAATTTTTTATATCAGCGAGTATCTGGGTGGCTTTAGAAGGTCCTGATATTTTGTTCAGTAAGCGGATAGCTTCGTCTTCATTGTTCTTAAGAACCAGGAATCTCGGCGTTTCAGGAACAAAGAACAGCAAGAACAGAAACAGAGATGCCGGAATAACTTCAGAAGCAAACATCCATCTCCATCCTGTATTCATTATCCATTCTGAAGGTTGCCCCTTGGCAATGAAATAGTTTACAAAATATACGACAAGCATACCGAAAATAATAGCAAACTGATTCCATGAAACCAGCTTCCCCCGGATATTTGCCGGTGCGATTTCTGAAATATACATTGGCGAGAGCATTGAGGCCATTCCAACACCAATACCACCTAAAATCCTGTAAAAAATAAATGAGCTGATGATTTCGCTTCCCAGAAAATTCAATTTATCGGGAATGGCAGATCCTACCGCTGAAATAAGAAATAAAAAAGCTGCGATCAGTAGGCCTTTTCTTCTTCCTATCGTTTGACTCACATAACCGGCAATTGAACCACCGATGACGCATCCGATAAGCGCACTTGAAATGGTGAAACCGCTTATGGAATTTGCCATGTTCTCTGTTAAAACGTTGGGAAGGGATAAAAACCTGAGATTAACAATAACTCCTGTGATCGCAATAAAAATGAAGCTATAAATGCCTCCTTTTTTCAAACCATGAAGCCGGAAGAAAAAACTGCTGATAAGTATGGCAACAATAGCAAAACTAATAGTTGCAGCAACTTTGAATTCTATAATCACCTGGGTGGCAAATTCAGGACTTGATGCTAGAGGCTCGATAAAAAAGGCATTCAGGGCTTCAATTGCACCGTTAATAACAGCTGTATCATACCCGAAAAGCAATCCTCCCAGTGTTGCCACCAGAGTAATGCCGAAAATGAAAAATCTGTTGCTTCCATTGTTGTTTGACATAATTTGGTTTTTTAAAGATAAATAATCATTAAACACTAAATGTACTGATTAATGATAGCCTCATACAACTCCTGCTTCCCGCTAATCTGCCTGGGTTCACCCACTTCTTCCGCAATCTTCCTGAGGTCTTCAAGACTCAGTTTTCCTGCTTCAAAATCAGCGCCCTTCCCTGAATCAAAACTGGAATAACGTTCATTTTTCATCTTCAGGTAATCTGAATTTTCAAGAATATCTTTTGCTACAAGATATGCCCGTGCGAAAGCGTCCATTCCTGCTATATGCGCAATGAAAAGATCATCAAGATCTGTTGAGCTTCTTCGGGTTTTTGCATCAAAATTGATTCCGCCAGAAGTAAAACCACCGATTTCGATAATCACCAGCATTGCCTCGACTAATTCATATACATTTATTGGAAACTGATCGGTATCCCATCCGTTCTGATAATCCCCCCTGTTAGCATCGATGCTGCAAAAAAGGCCTGCATCGGCGGCTACCTGCAATTCATGCTGAAAAGTATGTCCTGCAAGGGTAGCGTGGTTTACTTCAATGTTGAGTTTAAAATCTCCGGCAAGTCCGTGTTCCTTCAGAAATCCCACAACCGTTGCTGTATCATAATCGTATTGATGTTTGGTTGGTTCCATGGGTTTCGGTTCAATAAGAAAAGTCCCTTTGAAACCCTGCTTCCGGCCATATTCTTTTGCCATATGGAAGAACCGGGCTATGTGCTCTGTCTCCCTCTTCATTTCTGTGTTTAATAAACTGGAATATCCTTCTCTGCCGCCCCAGAATACATAATTTTCTCCACCCAGTTCAATGGTGGCATCAATAGCGTTTTTTACCTGGGTGCCTGCCCATGCGATCACATTGAAATCGGGATTGGAAGCTGCTCCGTTCATGAACCTTTTGTGAGAAAATAGATTGGCTGTTCCCCAGAGAAGCTTTATGCCGGAATCTTTTTGTTTTTGTTTCGCATAATCGATCATGGTAGCAAGACGTTTTTCTGATTCCGCGATATTGTCTGCTTCATCCACAAGATCGTAATCATGGAAACAATAAAAAGGAAGTCCCAATTTACTGGCAAATTCAAATGCGGCATCCATTTTGTCCTTTGCATTCCGAATGGGATCCTTGCTGACATCCCAGGGGAATTCCTTTGTTCCGGGTCCAAACGGATCACCGCCTGTTCCTGTCATTGTATGCCAGTAGGCCATTGCAAACCTGAAAATTTCTTTCATGGTTTTATCACCCACTTTCATATCGGGATTATAGTACTTGTAAGCAAGAGGATTTTTCGATTCTTTTCCTTCGTACTTAATTTTTCCGATCCCGGAAAAATATTCTTTGTCGCCTGTTAAATAGTCCATGATATTGTTTTTATTTGATTAATAATTCGAGTTTATTTTTCCAGAGATGGTATGCATCTTTATATTTTCGGTCATCAGGAGAAGGCTCTACAACCTCAATTCTTTCAAGGCTTGCGAAGGCTTCATCAAATGAAGTATAAATGCCGGAACCTACACCTGCAGCTTTTGCAGCACCTGCCGAACCATCGGTATCGTAAAGTTCAATATTGATGTCTCCGGTGGAGGCAAGACTATTCCTGAAAACCGGACTCAGGAACATATTGGCATTTCCGGCTCGCATCACCTTAGGATCTATTCCCATCTCTTTCATTATTTCTATGCCATAAATAAATGAAAAAACTATTCCTTCCTGACCTGCCCGGATAATATGGGAAAGATCATGACGATTAAAATTAATTCCGTCTATACGTCCACCATAATCTTTATTTTTCAGCATTCTTTCAGCACCATTCCCAAACGGGAATACGGTAATGCCGTCGGAACCGGTCTCGGCTTTTTCTGCCAGACGGTTTAGTTCATTATAGTCTTTATCCGGGGCGAAATTATTTTTTAACCAGGAATACTGAATGCCTGTTCCGTTAATGCATAAAAGTACTCCAAGCCTGTTTTGTTTTTCGCTATGATTAACATGGGCAAAACTATTGACTCTTGAAAAAGGATCATATTTCACCTCGTCGCTCACTCCATATACCACACCTGAGGTTCCGGCTGTGGCTGCAATTTCACCTGGTTCTAACACATTTAGTGAAAATGCGTTATTCGGCTGATCTCCTGCGCGATAAGCGACCGGAATTCCTGAAGGCAAACCCAG
The DNA here is from genome assembly GCA_964426915.1 of uncultured Bacteroidaceae bacterium. GTDB lineage: Bacteria > Bacteroidota > Bacteroidia > Bacteroidales > CAYRTD01. Next base: position 22,678 of record CAYRTD010000037.1, read on the forward strand.
TTCATCGGCAATATCGGGTAATATTTTTCCCTGAATAGAAAAGGTGGGGACAATATCAGGAATTACATCAAAATCAAACCCATAGTGTTCCATCAAATATTCAGAAGGTTTGTTTTCCCTAAAATCCCATAATACTCCTTCTGAAAGTCCTGAAATTGTTGTATTTACCTGGCCAGTCATTTTCATGGCGATATAATCACCGGGCAGCATGATCTTCCAGGTTTTTTCGAAAACATCCCTTTCATTTTCCTTTACCCATTTAAATTTTGAGGCGGTGAAATTCCCGGGTGAATTCAGGGAATGAGAAAGACATATCTTTTCTCCGATCTTACTGAAAGCCTCTTCCCCATAATCGATAGCACGGCTGTCACACCAAATAATTGAGGGACGTAATACATTTCTATACCTGTCTATCATAACCAGTCCGTGCATCTGGTAGGATATTCCTATAGCTTTTATCTCCGATTTGTTTACCTTGCTGCATACTTCGCGGCTTGCAAGGCATAGGTTTTCCCACCAAACCGACGGGTCCTGTTCAGCCCATCCTTTCCTGGCTGCTTCAATCTTCATCTCTTTTTTGGGATAAAAAGCAGAGTGCATTGATTTTCCTGTTTCGCTATCGGTCAGGGTGGCCTTTACCGATGAGCTACCGACATCATAACCTATTAAATACATATTTTTTTTCTTTAGTTACTATCTTCTTCTTTCTGTTCCGGAGGTATATTTTATATTCGTTAAAACTGAAATCCTTCAAACTGACTAAAACTGTTCTTGTATATTTCTTTATTAAAAGCGTAGAGCCTGGCCGGTTTATGAGCTACATTTTTTTCTTTTTCATCAAGAGGAATAAGATAATTGGCTTTCAGGACTTTTTTCCTGAAATTCCGGTTATCCAGTTTTTTTGAAAGAATTGCTTCATAGAGATTTTGCAACTGCCGGATAGTGAATTTCGAAGTTAAAAGTTCCATTCCCACAGGTTTGGTCTGAAGTTTCATGCGAAGATGAGACAAACCTTCCTCCAGAATAATCCGGTGATCAAATGCAAGTTCATCTACCTCATCAACCTCTTTCCAAACCGCTTCATTCCTGTTTGCTATTCTTTTTTTACTGTCTTTAATTTTTATCAGCGAATAATAGGCAATAGTCACAACTCTTTCAATAGGCAAGCCGGTAGTATTTCTGAGCCATTCAATGTCTTTTTTTTTCCTGATCCGCCCGGGCGAACCGAATACACTGAATTGCCTCAAATAAATATTCCGGAGGCCGGTTAACTTTTCTAATATTCTGTATGCTGCAGAATCAAGGTCTTCATCGTCGGTGATGAAATCCCCGGGAAGCTTAAAATCGGTCTGATCATCAGAAAAAGTCCTTTCCAAAAGCAATATTTTGAGATTTTTTCCGTCAAAACCGAATACAACGCAATCAATTGATATGTGAGGATTAAGTTTCAATATGTTTTTATTAAAAAAACATGAGTTTTCTATAAAAAGCTAATCTATATCCGGTATAAATGTACATTTATAGATGAAAATAAACAAACTTAGCGTAAAAAATACGTTAAGTATTCAGTGAAAATTTCTGAATAACTGAAGCAATGATTTTATGAACAGGAAGTTAGTTCCCGTTTTATTTATTTGGAAAATACTTATTTAAGATTCATTATTGATTTATAATCAATGGGATGATCTTTGTGTTCAGGATCGGAGATTATTAAATTTCAAGTTTTTGCACCGTTGTTTTGTTTTCACAGTATGGCTCCGTACAGGAAGTACTAATGAAATATTGCTTAAAAAATGATTGATTCGAATTAAGATTATTTATTTTTAAAAAAAAATCTGGAGAGAAAAGATGGATGTATTATTCCCGGGACATAAACCTACAGCGTTTAATGTGATGTTGAAACCTATAGGTCCGGTTTGCAATCTGAACTGCAGTTATTGTTATTATCTTGAAAAGAAAAACCTCTATCTTGATACACGTAATTTCCGCATGACGGATGATCTTCTTGAACAATTTACCAAACAGTATATAGAATCCCAGAATGTTCCTGTCATTACATTTGTATGGCAGGGTGGAGAGCCTACGCTCCTGGGTTTGGATTATTTTCGGAATGCTTTAAAATACCAGGAAAAATACAAAGGGGATAAGAGGATAGAAAATGTTTTTCAGACAAACGGCACACTCTTAAGCGATGATTTCTGTAAATTTTTCGCTGATAATAATTTTCTAATTGGGGTTTCAATTGACGGACCTGAACATATTCATGATGAATACAGACTTAACAATCAGAATAAGGGTTCCTTTAAAAAGGTTATGGCAGGAATTGAATTGCTGCATAAACACAAAGCGGAATTTAACACGCTGAGTGTTGTAAATAAAAAGAATGCTTATCATGCTGGCGAAGTATACCATTTTTTAAAAGATATCGGAAGCGGGTATTTGCAATTTATTCCTATTGTGGAGAGGATTGCTGCTGATCCTGCTCCGGATAAAATAAATTTGGTTTCACCATCTTACCAGAAAGATGCAAAAGTTGCCGAATGGTCTGTAGAGCCCCTACAATACGGAATTTTTTTAAACAGCATATTTGATGAATGGGTAAGGAATGATGTTGGAAGATATTTCGTTCAAATGTTTGATGTCACCCTGGCAAACTGGGCCGGTGAGAGACCGGGTTTATGTGTTTTTTCGGAAACCTGTGGTGATGCAACTGCATTGGAGCACAATGGGGATATTTTCAGTTGTGATCATTTTGTATATGATGAATACAAGCTCGGGAATATCAGGGAGAAACATATACTCGATATGGTCAGGTCTGAGGAACAGCAAAAATTTGGGAGAGATAAAAGAGATAAACTGCCCCGTTATTGTTTTGAATGTGAATATCGTTTTGCCTGTCACGGAGAATGTCCTAAAAACCGAATATCTCTTACTCCCGATGGAGACCCTGGTCTGAACTACCTTTGTCCTTCATTTAAACTTTTCTTTTCTCATGTACATCCTTATATGCAGTTTATGGCCGATGAACTGAAAGCCAAAAGAGCCCCAGCCAACGTAATGCAGTGGGTGAAACGTATAGATAGACAGAAGAACCAGAAGGAAGCAATAAAGGTTCAGGTGGGACGAAACGATACCTGTCCCTGTGGAAGCGGTAAAAAATATAAAAACTGTTGTATGCGCAAACCAGCGAACTCCTGGCAATAGTGAATATAGTGAATAAAAATACCTCAGGCTGTTTCCCCGTCCGGCATTTCCAACGGAAGTGAAAAGCTGAATGTACTGCCTTTCCCTTTTTCACTTTTTACTTCTAAATCCCCTCCGTGCTTGATAATGAATTCACGGCAAACAATTAATCCAAGGCCAGTGCCAGCCTCTCCGGAAGTACCGGTTGTTGAGTGGAATTCATCCAGACGGAAAAGCTTCTTCTGTTCTTCCCTGGTCATTCCTATTCCGGTGTCGCTGATGGATACTCTTATACGTTTTTCTTTTGTGGTACTAAAAGAAATACCGACTTTATCACCAGACTTAGTGAATTTTAAGGCATTACTAATAAGATTCCGGATTACTGTATAAACCATATTATAATCGGCATAGGCATATACCTTATCGAAATTATCAGGATATTCAAGACGGATGTTTTTGTTTTCAGCATTTACCCTCATCATCTGAATTACTTCATTAATAATTACGGCAAGATCAATTTTTGAAGGACTGAATTTTATCCGGTTTGTCTGAGCTCTTGCCCAATTAAGAAGGTTTTCCAGAAGATTGTATGCGCTGGCGCTTGATTCATTGATAAGTTTAATGAATTCTTTTTTCTTTTCCTCTTCAATGGTATTGAAACTGCGGGTGAGGAGATCGCTGAAGCCCATGATTGAATGAAATGGATTTTTAAGGTCATGGGCAATAATTGAGAAAAATTTGTCCTTTGTGGCATTAAGCGTTCTCAATTCATCACGCTGTTTTTCTATTTGTTTCTCTGCTTCTTTTGTTTCGGTTATATCCGTGTCAATTGCTATCAACCGGATGATATTTCCTTTTTCATCAGTTACCGGAGAAATTGTTGTTCGGCTCCAGATGGATTTCGAACCCTTAATTTGGGTTTGTGCCGTATAACTGATAGATTTTTTACTGCTTTTCATCTCCCGTAGTATTTTCTCTATTTCGGGATAAAACGAATTTTCATGGATGTTTTTTCCTTTTTCCCGCATGAATTCATCGAGATCCTGGCCGTAACGTTTTACAAATCCTTCGTTAACCCACTCAAAATTCCCTTTTTCATCCATTATAATAATAACATTATCAGTCTTGCTTGCAACAATGGAAAGTTTTTCCAGTTCCTCATTTGTCTTGATCAGACTTTCCGATTGTGTCATCAGTTCCTCCGATTGTTGCTGAATTTCTTCCTGCCTTTCTTCCAGTAAAACGTTCGCTTCCTGCAGGGCCTCACTTTTGTCCTTCAGAGCTTCTTCAACTTCTTTCTGATTGGTTATATCCCTTCCTATACCTACAATACCGATAATATTACCATTTTCATCCTTTACCGGAACTTTCGTGGTAGAAACTACTATTTCTTCACCCTCAGTATTTAAGCCTATTTCCTCTTTATTTATAAGATGCTGGTCTTTGGCCATTATTTCCTGTTCATCCTGGTAATACATTGAGGCAATATCCTTACTATAATACTCAAAATCTGTTTTTCCTGTCAATTCTTCCGGTGAATTTGCTCCCATGATCTTTGCCACATGTATGTTCCCAATGATAAACCTGCTTTTCCTGTCCTTAATGTATATCCTGTCGGGCATGGCATTGATAAGTGTAAATAACTGTTTTCTTTCTTCATCTGCCCGTTCCGACTGAACCCTGATCTCTTCCTGTTGCTGTAATATCTCCTCCTGCCTTTCCTCAAGCAGAACATTGGCTTCAATAAGATCTTCGCTCTTCTTCCTGATTACCTGTTCTTTTTCTTTTTCCCTGGTTATGTCTCTTCCAATACCTACAATTCCTACAATCTCTCCGGTGTTATTCTTTATCGGGATTTTTGAAGTACTGACCTGGATTTTATTCCCATTTTCATCACGGCTTTCTTCTTCATGATCGAAAAGGGCTTTCCCAGAAGCCATGATCTCAATTTCAATTTTTCTGAATGAATCGGCAAGGCTTCGGGAATGGAAGTCATGATCGGTTTTTCCTATTAGTTCTTCCGGTGAATTTTTTCCAAGGGTTTTTGCAAGTTTCCGGCTTACGGTAAGAAACCTGCCTTCCGTATCCTTTATATAAACAAAATCCGGTGCATTGAACATGAGAGTGTTGAGGAGATTACGGGGCGATAATGGACCCTGACTTGCCGATAATTCAAGGTATAATTTTTTTCTTATACGTGATTTTCTTAATAGAATACCCTGGTAAACAGTTGTTGACAATAATATGAGAATGATCAGAAGGCTTATCCAATGGTTCTCCCTGAGGAATGGAGTTATTCCACTTTGCTCGAAGGGGGTTAACTTTCCCATAAGCAAATTGTTAACTCCTGATGATAGAGTTATTTGTAACATAATAAAACTTGAAATCCTTTTAATCCTCGTTACGGAATAATTACCGCATATATTACAAAGATATTTTTTTCTTTCAAACATCAAGGCATGAAAGCGAATATTATATCAACAAAATTTTAATGCACTGATTTATTTAATATAATGAACATTATAACTTATTATGTTAAGTAGAGCTTGTTATAATAAAATTCTGTATAAATGTAGAACCGAGTGATAACGATCTTCGCAACCGCACGCTGTCGCTGAAGCTTTCCGCGAGCTTCAGCGCTCCCGGAAAGCTTTATGCGAACGCTGTCACGCCTGCCCACGGTACTCTGGGAAATACCGCTTAAAATATGAGATCCCTCGGCTATCTCCCGAAAGCTTTCGGGACGGGATCAGTTCGACTAAATGATTTTGAAAACCAAAATCATAGTCTCACTGAGTATATCGGACATTATGGACAGACTCTAAGTAGTGCCTGTCAATAGAGTCGGGTGTCTGTTCCGATAGCTATCGGAACATAATGTTCGAGATCAAGGCTTGCGACCGCGTGTCGCTGAAGCTTTAGGCGCCTACG
>CAYRTD010000038.1:0-2699 GCA_964426915.1 uncultured Bacteroidaceae bacterium
ACTGCGGTTTAAAATTTTTGCGCGCCTTGATCTTGAACATTATGATCCAGACACCTGACTCTATTGACAGACTCTAGAATAGTGTCTGCCTTACTGAATACTAATCCTCCATCACTACTCTCAATCCTGCATTCGTCCCGAGTGTCTCAGGCGGATGCCCATGACGGTTAGCCGACCGCAAGGCAGGACGCTCATTGAACCAGCTTCCCCCGCGATATATCTTACGGGTTCCGGTAGCAGAGCCTTTAGGGTCAATTGTATCTTCAGGATTATAAGCATCCCTCCAGTCCAGGCACCATTCCCAAACACTTCCTGACATATCAAAGAGCCCCCATGCATTGGGCTTTTTTACTCCTACCGGGTGACTCCTTCCTTCGGAATAGGAAAATGCCCAGGCATAATCAACAATTTCCGAATCATTGGGATCCTTTCCCCAATAATAACGGGTTTCTGTTCCTGCACGACATGCATATTCCCATTCGGCTTCTGTTGGTAACCTGAATTTTTTCCCTGTTATTTCACTCAGTTTCTGTGTGAATTCAACACAATCATTCCAGGATACCCAATCAACCGGGTAATTTCTCCAGTTTTTCTTATCCTGGAATATAGAAGGATTCTCACCCATTACCGTCAACCACTGTTCCTGGGTGATTTCATATTTTCCCATATAGAATGGCTGTGTAATTGTCACTTCCCTTACAGGGCCTTCATCATTATCCCGGTCCTGTTCGGTGGAATCACTGCCCATGAAAAATTTCCCAGCTGGGATAAGCACCATCTCAAGTTTGACCTCATCAGATAGGGATATTTCCATTTCCGGGGATTTATCTCTATTGCATGAACTAAAAAGAATTGTTCCTGCAAACACTATTGATAGATAGATTTTTATCATACCTGCTTTATTAAACTAATAATTATAAATCTTCACTTTTCCCAAACCAGCCTCAACCCGATAGCCGTATATCCCTTATTCACCCCATGGCGATGCCGGTTGGCACATCTGTGCGATTCCCGGAAATCAAACCAACTGCCCCCTCGAAAAACCTTTTTGGCATCGGGATCAGATTGCGAAAATTGATTTAAGGAAGCAGTTTTTTTCACAACTACTGCTGTATCCGGATATGGAGCGTAATCATCACTACACCATTCCCAAACATTACCGGCAATATCGTACAAACCCCAGGGATTCGGTTTTTTCTCACCTACCGGGTGGGTCATGGCTAAAGACCTCGAGTTCGCCCATGCATAATCACTCGTGCCATTGAGGGCCATGGTCTCTCCCCAGTAATAAGGTGTAGTAGTTCCGGCCCTGCAAGCATATTCCCATTCCGCTTCGGAAGGGAAACGAAAAGTTCCTTTACCGAGTTTATTTAAATTTTCAATAAACTCCCGGCATTCATTCCAGGAAGCAGATTCAACCGGGTGTTCAGAACTGAATTTAAAAACTGCAGGATTTGTACCCATTACTGCCTGCCACTGACCCTGGGTCACTTCGTACCTTCCAATATAAAAGGGATATGAAATAGTAACCTTGTGTATGGGGCCCTCATCCTTATCTCTTTCTTCTTCATCCTCAGGACTCCCCATGAGAAAATCGCCTTCAGGTACCTGAACAAGTTCAATAAATACTGAATCATTTATGTATAATACCGTATCTTTCAATGGATTACCCTGGCAATACAGATGGTTAACCGAAAAAATCAGAACCAATAGAAATACAATTGATTTGGAAATGTATTTTACTGAATTTGTCATAATTATCTTTCTTTTAGATTTTTCACCTATAAATGTATATGAACGAAGCCTCCGGAAACATCAAAACCTTTGAGAGATATACTGTCCCGGGAACCTCCCCTTATGAACCAAGGTTCTCAATAAATTCTGAGATTATTGCAATGTAAAACGAATTTCACTCTATAATGGACAGTTTAGCCTTGTAAATTGAGATAAACTAATCTAAAAAAGTGACTGTCAATATTGACGCACACCAATTACTCGACGCAGTTGTCAGGCAATGTCTACACCGGAGTTACTCCCTTCTTCAAAATAATATTCCCATACTTTGCTGTCTCACCCGTCATCACCACAGCAAATGCTTTCTTGGCTTTTTCATAAAACTCAAAGCGATCAATCCGGTCAATGGGAGCTATATCCGGATGCGTTTTGTATATACTCTCCAGGTATGCGTCTTCCACATTCGGATCCAGCGTATCCCCTTTTACCGGAGCCATCATAATAAGCGGCCTGGGAACATAGGAATCCAGTTCAAAAAGCGGGAGTATCGCTTCAAGCAATTCCGGTATCCTGAGGCCATCGGCCCGAATAACCCTGGAGTTATAGGTTTCACCGGGGAAATGAGCATCAGCAAGTACGATTTCATCGCCATGTCCCATTCGTGCAAGCACACCTAATAGGTCGGGACTGAGTAAGGGAGATATTCCTTTTAGCATATGAGTAGATTTAAGTTCGATATAAAAATAGGAATTTTTCGCGAAAACCAATTCTACCTTTCACCCCCACCGTTCACCGATCACACCGAAACTGTCCTACCGTTCACACCAATAACTGATCACTAATCACTGACCGATCACTGATTACCCTTCCCCGATCACACTGTTCACTGATCACCGATCACTGATCACTGATCACTGACCGATCACTGATTACCCTTCCCCGATCACACTGTTCACTGATCACCG
>CAYRTD010000038.1:2799-14468 GCA_964426915.1 uncultured Bacteroidaceae bacterium
ATCACTGACCGATCACTGATTACCCTTCCCCGATCACACTGTTCACTGATCACCGATCACTGATCACTGATCACTGACTACCCTTCCCCAACCCCCAATCCCTAAACGATAAAAATCGATCAAAAAGATGTTACAAAAAATAGAAGAAAAAAGTTAAAAAGCTTTTAAAAAAATGTTACGCAAGGTAAAAATAAGTGTGCTGATCATTAATTAGTTAGGTTCAAATTCGAAAAACAGTTATAAGCCAATAGTATACAGATTTGTTTAGAATAAATTAATATAAGCTGAAATTATAGGTGATCACCAATTAAAATCCGTATATTTGCCTCATAATTATTAATAAAACATTAAAAAAGTTATGAGAAAGATCGGTTTAATTTTAGTTGCAGTTTTTGCGATAGCATTTACATCTTGTGAGAAGGACGAGGAATTCCTTTATGAGGATGGAACCTATTATGCTGAAACTTCAGAATTCAGCCATGGATGGAAAGCTTACCTTGAAGCAGAGATTTCAGAAGATAAATTGGTTTCTGTTAATTTTGATTATGTTGACGAAGATGGTAATCTAAAGTCAGAAACAACTGTTGAAAATTACCCTATGGATCCTCACCCAACTGTATGGATCCCTGAATATGAGGCAAAACTGTTATCTTCTGATATCACTGAATATTCCGAAGTTGATGTTATATCCGGTGCAACCGGAGGATGGAGCAGTGTGAATGCTTTAATGGTAGCAATTCTTTCAGCTGCTGATGATGGTGATACTTCTACACAGATTGTTGTGGAAGAATAACAATATCAAAATTTGAAAATATTAGAGAAAAAGCTGTCTTCCGGACAGCTTTTTTTTTGACCTGGTGTTACAGGTTTATTCCTAACTCTTAAAAATACCTCTGATCTCTCCATTCCCTATCGAATAACAAACTTCGTAAAAAGCTGTTTAGCTCAAGGTTAATAATATGCCGGGAAACTCCTATTGCTGGCTCGTTAACCGCTTATTGCTATCCCGTCTACTCTCTATCCATGGATTTACCGATTCTTTCCTCTCTTCCAAATTTCCTATCTTTATCCAAAATATCACATTATGAAAACCATAAAACGCACCGGACATATTGGAATTCTAACTGCAGGAGGTGATACTCCCGGGCTTAATGCAGCTATCAGAGGTATTGGTAAAACTGCAGCAAACTATGGATCAATGCAGGTGATTGGTTTCAGGGATGGCTTTCGGGGCTTAATGGAAAACCGTTCTATACGACTGGATAATGGTAAACTGTCAGGGATTCTTACGCTTGGAGGGACTATTCTGGGTACCAGCAGGGACAAGCCTCACAAGATGCCCATGGGAGGAAAGAAAGTGGACATGACCGATGTTATTTTCGAGAATTATCATAAGAATCATTTGGATGTCCTTGTTTGTCTGGGTGGCGGTGGTACTCTCAAGAATGCTTACCGACTTTCGCAGAAAGGGCTAAATATCATCACTTTACCCAAAACCATAGACAATGATATTGTGGGGACTGATGTTACTTTTGGATTTGATACCGCCCTTGGGATCGCGGTGGAAGCTATTGATCGTTTGCATAGCACTGCTTCCAGTCATCACCGGATAATTATTGTTGAAATTATGGGTCATCGCGTCGGCTGGCTTGCACTGGGTGCCGGAATTGCCGGAGGAGCGGATGCAATTTTGTTGCCCGAGATTCCCTATACCGTCGATAAGCTTGCCGATAGTATACTGGAGCGGGTGAGCCGGGGGAAGCGTTTCAGTATTGTGGCGGTTGCTGAGGGGGCAATTACTACCGAGGGAGCATCCAAAATTAAAGCCGTGGAGAAAAAGCTCGAAAATGCGGAAGGGGAGGAGCGTTCAAAATTGAAGAAAAAACGGAAAGAGCTTGAAAGCCTGTATAGAGGTTCGACAATGCAGATGGCGGAAGAGCTCCAGGTAATAACCGGTCTTGAAACAAGGGTTACCATTCTTGGCCATCTTCAGCGGGGAGGTACGCCATCGGCGGCAGACCGGTTACTGGCTACACGCCTGGGGACTTCGGCGATTAATTATATCAAAAATGAGCAGTACGGCATCATGGTTGCAGCAAAAGGTTATCAGACCGAAGCGGTTCCTTTGAATGAGGTTGCCGGAAAAATAAATTATGTTCCGGATGATCATCCCTGGATTATAAGTGCAAGGGATGTGGGAACGAGTTTTGGGGACTAAGTGCTATTCAAATTCCTTCGACACCCCACAAATCATCTTAAAATCTTTATTCCTGGATGTATTCCGGTACTGGTGCTTTTCGCCGGGCATTACGAGGGCAAAATCCCCTGCTTTAAGAAGTTGTAATTCTCCTTTTTCATTCACCAGCGCACCTTCGCCTTCAATAATATAATTCATATGCTCATAAGGATGCTGGTGATAGGGAGTAAAACCACCGGGCTCAACTGTGAATACCCGGTAAGAGTATACCGGGGCCCCGTCTGCACTGGATAAGGGCATTTGCTTCCATGCTTTTTCAGCACCTTCCATATTCACTTTTTGCTTTTTTACCTGATCGAGTGATATTATTTTCATGATAAGATTTTTTCCTGTAAAAATACAAAATCAATTTATTTATGGAAAGACCCTCACTCCGCTTATCTTCTTACAACCTCCCCACAGTCAACCCCCCATCTACCATAAACACACTTCCGCTGGAATAGGGAAAATCACCCCTGCAAATTGCCGAAACCGCCTTGCCCACATCTTCTGGCAGACCCCATCTTTTAGTAAGTGTCAGTCCGGTGGCTATCATCTCATCATATTTCTCAGTAACCGACCGGGTCATATCCGTTTTGATAATTCCAGGCATTATTTCAAATACATTTATTCCATACTCTGCAAGCCTTGTAGCAAAAAGTTTTGTCATCATCGATAAACCGGCTTTTGAAATGCAGTATTCACCCCGGTTAACCGATGCCAGTTCGGAAGAAACGGAAGTAATATTTATTATGGATCCTTTTATAGATTTGGAAATCATGTAGTTCGAAACCTCCTGGCTCAGGAAGTAGGGCGCTTTTAAATTAACTGCAAGCACTTTATCAAAACTATCCTCACCAGCTTCAAGTATATCTTTTCTTTCCGGGGGTGCAATGCCGGCATTGTTTATCAGAAAATCCAATTTCCCAAATTTTTCATCCACCACTGACAACATACGGCTGCGAGCTTTTTTGTCTGTGATATCACATTGGATATATACCACCTCAATTCCTGATGCAGATAATTCAGAAATCCTTTGAGAAAGATCCTTTTCAGGCCGTGTACCACAAATAACGAGATTGATTCCGTCTTCAGAAAGTATCTGAGAAATACCCAGTCCAATACCCCGGCCACCGCCTGTTATAAGTGCTAGTTTCATGATAATTCTTTTTTATACTTTCTATAAAGTTGTTTATACTCCTCATCGTAAATAATGCACCCGGTTTTTAGCTGAGATTTCATCAATTTTGTACATCCGGAACATGCTGTACACCAGTTTATTTTTTCCTTATTCCTGATTTTTGCCGGTAAATATGGATCGGCAAAATTCTGCCTGCCCCAACCAACAAAGTCAGCGGTAGATTTCAGTATATTTTCACCGGCAAGGTTAATGCCTTCCTCCTTTAATATGCTGTATGCCGAGCCAATAACCTTCATATTCGATGAGATCCCCTCCAGATGATCTTTTGCCTCCTTATGATATCTCATCATATTGAGGTATTGTAAATGATTTCCCTTCACCGGACGAGTGAGACCTGGGGTTTTTGAGGGAATTCCCGCTGAAACATTAACATAGTCAAATTTGTATTCATCCATCAGGCTCAATAATTGCCTGAACTCAGAAAGATCTTCGATTATTCCTTCCGGCCCTGAAGTGCCAAAACCGCCACGAATGCCTTCAAAGGCAGAAATTCTGGAACCCAGAATAAATTCCTGCGAACAGCTATCCCTTATTCCTCCGACAACTTCTTTCATGAATCTGGTACGATTTTCAAAACTCCCTCCCCAGCCATCATCCCTTGTATTCGCAGGCCGCAGCATTTCGCCTCCAAAATAACCATGACACATCTTAAGATCGATTCCGTCAGCTCCTGCCTGTTCACTCAAATGAGCGGCTGAAATAAACTGGTCTCTGATCTCCTTGATTTCCTTATCTGTAAATATTTCTGCATCATCTTCCGGATCAGGACAAATACTTTTCTTTTCTGAAAAGGCGGCCCCTGAGTTCATTCCTGAGTGAGTAAGCTGAAAAAGAATAATGATATCAGGATTTATGTCCCGTATAGAATTCACAAGCGACCTGAAGCTATCGGAATTTTCAGAATTCAGAATCATCCCATGTTTTCTGGCAAGAGCCTTTTGAGTAATAGATATAGCTTCAATGATAATTATTCCCCATTCACCCGAAGCAAGTTTCCTGTACCTTTTCACTGCTTCTGGTGAGACGCGGCCGTTATCAATACTATTATTCGATTCCATTGGCTGAGCCACGAACCTGTTAATGGTTTTTCCGGATCCGATGTCACCAGGCATGAAAAGCCCTTTATATTCACTCATTTCAAATTAATTAAAATAACAATAGTATCGATCTTCAGTAAGCAACCTTTTAAGGTAAAGTGCCAGCTCCAATGCATGATAATCCCCCCACATGCAGGATTCACCCATGGGAATTTTTCTCCCTTCCGGAATATAATCCCAGCCATTGGGGCGGTGGTAAACAGCATGGAGAATCAGTCCCTGGTGATGAGCTTCAGTGCTTAAATATGGAGCGGAAAATATATTCCTGGATATCATAAGACCATAGTTAATATATTTTTCACCACTTACATTTTCACCTCTGTTTTGCAAATATTTACCCAATCTCAGGAATCCCTGGGCGGCAATGGCTGCAGCAGAACTATCTACCGGTTCATATTCATTAAAAGGATCGGCATTCCTGTTCAGGTAATCGCTTATTTTCGAAAGTCCCGGAGCACCAGTATCCCAGTAAGGAATTCCATCTGCGGGGCTGTTATGCATATAGAAATCACAGCTTGCACGTGCAGCTTTCAGCATTAGATTTTCAACATTTTCTGAGAGTTGGTGCTTTGCTGATTGTTGTAAAATTCCCGATTGTATTAACTCCAGCTGCTCTGAAAAACCAAGAATTGCCCATGCAAGACCTCTTGTCCATGTAGTAAAAGGAGAGAATCCCTGCTGGGAATTCGGACAACGGTAATTACCGTCGTTGATGTTAAAAATGGATTCGTGCGCTACTCTTCCGGCAACATCATAAAAATCACGGTCCTCTCCATAGTAAACAGAATATTTTGCAGTTGCCAGGATGTGTTTCATCGCCCTTTCAAGAAAATTGATATTTACATCATTTTCACCCCGGGCATGATGCCCAAGTGTATGGGCCAGCATGAGAATCCTGCAAGAGCGAATTGTATCCACAAACAGGGAATGAGGACCGTTGAAGGAATAGATGAAACCTCCATCCCTGATATCTGTCCATCTCGATGCCTGTACTGCGGCAGACTGCTTTATGGCCATGGAATAAAATTCACGCTCCCAGGTGTTTTCGTGGAGAACTCCCTCATTCATCAAGCGCAACAAATTCCCATAAGTGCTTACATTATTGAAACCATGATCATGCACACCGAAATGAGATACATGAGGAGCCATTTTTTCCAGAATATTTTTCCGGCCAATGTCCAGGAAATACTGGTCACGTGTGGCATCAAACTGTAAAATCATAGAACCATATAAAAAACCCTCTGTCCAGTCGGTCCATCCTCTGCTTGTGTATTTTCCTTCCACCGTATAAACAGGGGAGCCCCTGGAAAAATCATAGCTATCTTCAATGTCTTTGATTTTTGCCGCAGAAAGCTTAAAAAGCTGTTCAATCAATGAGAGCAACTTGTTGTTTTTATTTGTATTCTTCATATGCATCCGTTCTATTAGTATTGTGCCTGCCTCCGCATGCGGTCGCAAGCCTTGATCTCGAACATTAGCTTCGCTGAGCCCACCGCCAATTGGCGGGTTCGGTTATGATCCAGACACTACTTAGAGTCCGTCAATAGAGTCTGGTGTCTGTTCCGATAGCTATCGGACATTATGGACAGACACTACTTAGTCCGATTTACTCATTCTGTGTTCATTTTAATCAACGGCCATTTCTGCTGTGGCCTTTCCCTTTCTCCTATAGTACAATGTGAAGAAAAAGATAAAACAAAAAAACAGAATATACAGAATAATTTCAAGTCTGATGCCAGCTATCAATGTTGGTATAATGCCGAAGATTGAGAGAATAATAATAACAAACGCGATAAGCGAAAGGATCACCGGTAGCATTGTGGGGTGTTTTGGATGAGTTACCGCTATAAGAACAATCGGGGCCATCATAGAGGTTCCGACAAAGCTCACCCGGGCAAGAAGTGCCAACTCATTACTCATAACAGAAGCAAATAGCATTACAATTATGGCAAATGCTAATATGGATAGCCTGGTGATCCTCATGATCTTTTTATCTGAGCCGGATAGCAAGGACCGCAATTCATTTCCCAGTGCGAAGATCTGTGCGTTGGTAGTGGATAGGCAGGCTGCGAACAAGCCGACAACGGCCAGCCCTGCAACCGGTGCTGCCTGGTCAAAGAGTAATGCCCTCGACAAAAATTCAATTGTAGTAGATTCAGGATAAAACATTGCCCCGTACATCCCGATAAAGATGGTGGCCGATATAATGACAATGGCAAAAATACCTACTGCATAGCTCATCCTCACCATTGCTTTTAAATCTCTCATTACTACCAGCCTTGTGGTTAGCTGGGGCTGTGTAACCGGGATCATTACCACCGATATCATGCTGGCGATAAGGAACTGTCGTGTAAACAGCTTATTTGGTCCTGGAATTGACAGTAATTCTTCATTGACTGCTTTTACTCCCTCGAACAAAGGAATTATCCCTCCTGCTTTGGTGATACAGGTGGCTCCAATAATCCAGATTACTGTTAACAATATCAAACCCTGGATGGCATCACCATAAACAATGGCCTTGAATCCACCAATTTCCGAATAGACCAGCATAATTCCAACCAGGATGAGACTCCAGCCATACCAGGGCATAATGTCGGGGAAAGCAGCATCAAGGAAAATGGATATACCCCGTATTTGTATTGCTGCATAAGGTATCAGAAAAATAAAGGCGTTTGCAAATAGCAGATACCCTGCCCATTTATTACGGTAGATTTTTGTCATTAAACCGGCAACCCCTTTGAAATGGAATTGAGTTGCTTTTCGACGCAGCTTTCTTCCAAACCATAGAATAAAGAATACCATCACGCCATCGGAAAAAGCCAGGAAAACCCAGGCCCCTATTCCATGCACCCGGAAAAAATCGGGCATGCCCTGGAAGGTAAATGCACTGAATAGCGTAGCCGAAAAGGTCAGGAATCCAAGAAACACTCCCACATTACTTCCGGCAAGCATAAATTCCTGTGAAGTTCTTCCTCTGCTGAAGGATTTGAAAGCAGCCAGTAAAAGCAGCCCGATGAAAATGGTAAAAAACAGGAAAATCCATAGTTTCATGACTTATCCTCCTCTTCAATTTCAAGTATGAATTTACCTCCAAGGTAGGTGAGTATCACCATAAAAATCGTTGCCGCTATACTCGTCCAGAGTGTATACGGAAAACCAAATAATTCAGGTGAAATTGTGTCATAAGGGGTAAGTAATGGTGTAAATACAATTACTATGCAAAGTAAAGCCAGAATTGCACAAATATTAAAGGCTTTTTTACCTGGTATTTTCATTGTTTACAGTTTTAGGGATTTTATCAGAAGGGTCATAAGAGTTTATCAGATAGTCCGGACCTTTTTCTACATTCTCAGGAAGCAAATATCTACAGCGGGTCTGACGGTTCTCCGCTGTTTCAATGAGTATTCCGGTGAATTCCCCACGATTCAGGTAACTCATGATAAAAAAGGTTTAACAGATATTTTTTTGAATAAAACCACTCGATTCTTGCTCGCTCAAGATAAGAAACATTTTTTAAATAGGACTGATGGATTCTTATAAACCTTCCCTGTAAAGCCATCTCCTCACTCATCTCAATAGCCCCGAAAGCCCATTCTTATCCACAATCTCAACATTCTTTCCTCTTGCTTTAATGCAACCCGAATCCTTCAGCTCCCTCATTGCCCTTCCTATGGATGGTCTGGCAACCCCAAACATCTCGGCAAGATCCTCCTGGGAATGTTGAATTCTTAATTTATCGCTTTCCTGTTTCTTCATTTGCTCCAGTAAATAATGCGCTATCTTTCCTTTAATGGAGCTTAATCCCAGCAATTTCATCTGGCCGCTGAGAAACTGTGCCCTGTTGGCCATTATATCAAGATAATTATGTAATACAGTTTTATTCCGGGAAAAAAGATCAATTAAATCCTCCCGGGGTATCAGAAGTAAACGGGTTTCTTCGGTTGCTGTTATGGTAACCGGTAACCTGTTGTTCTTACCAAAAATGAAAGCGGTGGCCACACTTTCAGGAGCTGTTCTTTGCTCAATTCGTAAGACCCTGCCTTCAAAATCCATCATTTCTCCAACGATAGCACCCTTAACAATGATCATCAGCTTATCATAATAATCACCCTCCACAGCAACCACCTCGCCTTTCTCGCATTTTCTTACCTGGTGATGGATTTCCCTGATAATCTCACCTATCTCTTTTTTTGAAAGATTCCGGAATAAATAATTCTCAGCAAGGATATCTGTATAATTGAGAAAGCAATAACTACACTCCTCATTACAGGGCTCAATCCAATCTTCCTTAATTTTATTTTCACTTTGTAACATATGTGACAAAATTTGTACAAATCTAGCTATATTTTTGAATTGTCAAAATGAAAATGAAGATGGAAAGAGAAATAGTAAAAATAGATGAAGAATTATGTGACGGCTGCGGAGAGTGTGTTCCGGGATGTCACGAAGGAGCGCTGCAGATCATTGATGGAAAAGCAAGACTTATATCCGATCTGATGTGTGATGGTTTGGGAGCCTGTCTTGGACATTGTCCGCAGGGTGCCATAAGTATTGAAAAAAGAGAAGCCGAGCCCTATGATGAGGTAGAGGTGATGAAAATTATGACACTAAAAGGTAAAAATACTGTGATAGCACATATGAAACACCTTAAAGATCATAATGAGACAGGATTTTTGAAGCAGGCGGTTAAATTCCTGAAGGAGAATGCTGATACAATGGACTTTAATGTTTCGGAAGTTATTCATGAAGTGCATAATTACGGATCGGATTGCAACTCCGGCGGGGGAGGAGGTTGCCCCGGATCGCAATCACAAAGCTTTGCTTCCGGACCGGTTGTCCAGGGATTTGCTGCTCCGGCTGCAATAGCAACTGCCACCGCCACTGTACCGCTACAAAGCTCCCTGACCCACTGGCCTGTTCAGATGCATCTCATAAATCCAGCGGCATCCCATTACCAGGGGGCTGATGTTGTTCTTGCCGCTGACTGTGTGGCGTATTCACTGGCAGACTTTCATCAGAAATTCTTAAAGGGTAAAGCTCTGGCAATTGCCTGTCCCAAGCTGGACCACGGGGCCGACATTTATGTGGAAAAGATACGTCTACTCATCGATGAAGCAAAGATCAACACTTTGCATCTGATGATCATGCAGGTGCCCTGTTGCGGAGGTTTGCTGCAATTAATAAGGACCGCACAATCACAGTCACAGAGGAAAATTCCTGTGAAGCAAACTGTTGTTGGAGTTAAGGGTGAGATTCTTAGCGAAGAATGGATCTAAAAGGGGAAAAATAGAACAATTTGTTCAATTAATTGTGAGTGTAGTAAAATCTCCATTGATTGTGCATCGAAATAAAATGTTTAACCAAATTATTAAAGAAAAAAGACTATGACTATGTTTTGTTATCAATGCCAGGAGGCTGCAAAAGGAGTAGGTTGTACAATAAAAGGAGTATGCGGAAAAACGGATAAAGTGGCCAACCTGCAGGACCTGCTGGTTTATGTTACCAAAGGGGTATCATGGCTGGCCAATATTGCCCACGAGAATGGTATAAATACCCATAAAGAAAATAAATATGTTTTCGAAGCACTTTTCGTAACAATTACCAACGGAAACTTCGATGAGAATGCAATAATCAGTAAGATCAAGGAGTCCTATCCTTTACGGGATAAATTAATGAATGAGCTGGTTAAGAAGGAATTGATAAAAGATCCTGTACCCGAATGTGTAACATGGAAGGAAGAGGATAGGGATATTATCATAAAAAAGAGCGAAGACGTAGGTGTTTTGAACATTGAGGATGAAGATATCCGTTCACTTAAAGAATTACTGACTTACGGGCTTAAAGGTATCGCTGCCTATGGAGATCACGCCCTGGTGCTGGGTTACAGGGATGAAGATGTATTCAAATTTGCCCATAAAGCCTTATCTGCCACACTGGATACTGAAATAAGTGCAGATGAACTTACCAATATGGTTCTTGATTGCGGAAAACACGGGGTAAAAGTAATGGCCCTTCTCGACAAAGCAAATACAGAATCCTATGGGAATCCTGAAATTACCCGGGTGAATATCGGTGTAAGAAAGAACCCGGCGATTTTGATCAGCGGGCATGATCTTAAAGATATGGAAGAACTTCTGAAACAAACAGAAGGTACGGGAGTGGATGTGTATACCCATAGTGAAATGCTTCCTGCAAACTATTATCCGGCTTTTAAAAAGTATGACCATTTCGTTGGTAATTACGGGAATTCATGGTGGAAACAAAAACAGGAGTTCGAAACTTTTAACGGTCCTGTTCTTTTCACTACCAATTGCATTGTTCCCCCTAAGGAAAATTATATCGACAGAATTTATACCACCGGCCATTCCGGTTTTGAAGGATGTACGCACATTCCCGACAGGGAAGATGGCAGACCCAAGGATTTTTCACAGATCATAGAGCATGCAAAAAAATGTCAGCCACCGGTTGAAATAGAAAAGGGTGAAATTGTAGGTGGATTTGCTCACAACCAGGTTACTGAACTTGCAGAACCGATTGTAGAGGCAGTTAAATCGGGAGCAATTCGTAAATTTTTCGTTATGGCCGGTTGTGATGGCAGAATGAAATCAAGGGAGTATTATACTGAATTTGCTGAAAAACTTCCTGAGGATACGGTCATTTTGACTGCCGGATGTGCAAAATACCGTTACAACAAGCTGGGTCTTGGTGAAATTGGTAGAATTCCAAGATTGCTGGATGCAGGTCAGTGTAACGACTCCTATTCACTTGCGGTTATCGCATTGAAGTTAAAAGAGATCTTTGAATTGAATGATATCAATGACCTACCGATTGAATACAACATCGCCTGGTATGAGCAAAAAGCGGTAATTGTTCTGCTTGCACTGCTTTCCCTGGGCGTCAAAGATATTCACCTGGGGCCGACATTACCGGCATTCCTGTCACCGGCAGTAAAAGATGTGTTGGTGGAGACTTTCGGATTAAGCGGAATTGGTAGTGTGGATGAGGATATTGAGGCTATGGCGGGGTGAGAGGTGAGTCGCTTCGCTAGTGAGTCGCTTTGCTGGTGAGTCGGTTTGCTGGGGAGGTGCTTTGCTGGTGAGTCGCTTTGCTGGTAAGTCGCTTCGCTGGTGAGTCG
>CAYRTD010000038.1:14568-28363 GCA_964426915.1 uncultured Bacteroidaceae bacterium
GGAGGTGCTTTGCTGGTGAGTCGCTTTGCTGGTAAGTCGCTTCGCTGGTGAGTCGGTTTGCTGGTGAGGAAATCTTAAAAATTAAAAATTAGTACAATGGCAACATTCGAAATATCAAAAAAATATAATCTGAAAGAATCTGTCACCTATGCTGACGGTTCTGTGGTAAGTAAAATTGTTCAGAAAGATGAGGCAGGAAATATTACCCTTTTTGCTTTTGACGAAGGCCAAAATCTGAGTGAGCACACTGCACCCTTCGATGCGGTGGTGCAGGTAATTGAAGGTAAGGCAAACATTATAATCGACGGAAAAGATCATCTGTTGGAGGAAGGAGAGATGATTATTATGCCTGCAAATATACCTCATGCAGTTGAGGCGGAGACAGCATTTAAAATGTTGCTGACAATGCTGAAGAAATAAAGCTGTCATGTTTTGTAGCAATTCTTATTGTATAGGATTTTTGTATTTATGTATTTTGTTTGAAGACTAAACTTGAAAAACTGTATATTTTGAAAGCTCTTAAAAAAATAACTCCTCCTGAAAAATGGAGACTTCCGGTAATCATTGTGCTGGGTATTTTTGTGGGACTATTCTTTTTTGTTTTTCATATAAGTAATGCTTCTTCATATTTGTCCGATGAACCGGAAACCTGCGTGAATTGTCATATCATGACCCCTCAGTATGCAACATGGTTCCACAGCGCTCACAGGGAAAAGGCCCATTGTAATGACTGTCATGTCCCTCACAATAATCCTTTTAACAAATTTTACTTTAAAGCAAAAGACGGGCTGCGACATGCGACCGTTTTCACCCTGAGAAATGAACCTCAGGTAATTTTTATTAAAGATGAGGGAAGAGAGGTTGTTCACGATAATTGTATCCGTTGCCATGAGAGTTTAATCAGGGACGAACGGTTATTATTAAAAACAGTGGATTTCCATCATTACCGGACAGAGAGAAAATGCTGGGAATGTCACCGGGAAGTGCCTCATGGAAGAGTTAACAGTCTTTCCAGCACTCCCGACGCGACAGTTCCGCTTCCTCCAAGCCCGGTACCCGAATGGCTTAAAGAACTAACTAAATAATTTTATATTATGAAACCGATCAGAGAACAGGTAAAAGAAAAACCCTGGCTGGGCTGGGTATTATTTTTCGCCACCCTTCTAATTGTTTTTGCTTTGGGGATGCTTGCTTCAGCAATTGTGGAAAGGAGAGCAGAAGCTGTTTTTGCTTATACACCCGAGGTAGACCATTCACAGTTCGAACCCAGGAATGAAATATGGGGAAAAAATTTTCCGCGTCAATATCAGTCTTATCTGGAAACAAAGGACACCGTATTCAGATCCAAATACAACGGATCACAGATGATCGATATGCTTGAGGAAGATCCCAGAATGGTGGTGTTATGGGCCGGTTACGGATTCTCAAAGGATTATACCCAAGGAAGAGGACACTATCACGCAGTCGATGATCTTCGGGAAACATTGCGAACCGGTGCACCCATGGAAGGGGAAAAGAGCCCAATGCCAAATACCTGCTGGACTTGTAAAAGTCCTGATGTACCCCGCGTGATGAATAACCTGATCGAAGAAAAAGGGGATTTTCAGGCAGGAGTGGCAGCTTTTTATGAAGGCTCGTGGGAAACAAGGGGTCACCAGATCGTCAATCCTATTGGTTGTGCCGACTGTCATGATGCTGAAACAATGAACCTTCGGATATCGCGTCCGGCACTGATAGAGGCATTTAACCGCACGGGCAGGGAAATTACCCAGGCTTCCCACCAGGAAATGCGGTCGCTGGTTTGTGCTCAGTGTCATGTGGAATATTATTTTAATACTGATGTTGTTGAAGGAGTGCCCTACCTGGTATTTCCCTGGGATAACGGCTTATCGGCAATGGAAATGGAAGAGTATTATGATGATATGGAGTTTTCAGACTGGACACATCAGCTCAGTAGGGCACCCATGCTTAAAGCCCAGCATCCCGGTTATGAAACTTTTCTAACGGGTATTCATGCCCAAAGAGGTGTCTCATGCGCCGATTGCCATATGCCCTATCGTAGTGAGGGTGGTGTAAAATATACCGATCATCACATGCAGAGCCCGTTAAACAATGTTTCCAATTCATGTCAGGTTTGTCATCGTGAAGAGACCGCAACACTTATCAATGATGTTTACAACCGGCAGGATAAAATTATGGAGAACAGACTTAACCTTGAAGATATGCTGGTCAGAACCCATGTTGAAGCTGCCAAAGCCTGGGAACTGGGAGCCACTGAAGAGCAGATGGAAGACATTCTGATGGATATTCGTCATGCCCAGTGGAGATGGGATTATTCCGTGGCAGCACATGGAGCCTCTTTTCACTCTCCTGTTGAGATCAGCAGGGTCATCGGGACTGCGCTTAATATAGCTCAGGAAGCAAGGGTTAAGCTTGCCCGGGTGCTCGCAGAACTTGGTTACAATGAACCTGTTTCTTATCCCGATATTTCAACCAAAGCCAAAGCACAGGAATATATTGGATTGCCAATGGAAGAATTGAGAGATGAAAAACAAACATTTCTGGAAACAGTGGTTCCTCAATGGGAACAAATGGCTAAACAGCGCGAAGAGCAGTATGATGTTGTTAACCTGGCAGATTAATCTTTATAAAACATAGATATTAGATAATTTACCTGCCCTTTCGCGCTGAACACCGTACCGTTCCTTAAGCCTTCAGTTACATGTACATATCGCTGTCTTCAAGCCTGTCATTTACCTCATTCATGTTTATAAGACGGCAAGTCTCAGAGTAGAACCAGCCAGCCATAGATTTCTATAAAAACTTGGAGCAAATATTGACAGCATAGAATCAAATTGTGATTTGAGTTTTTATTGATTTAATGTAAATTTGCAATAAAAAATATGCCAAAATTATATGAATATTTAGGCCTGATAATATTGTTCTATTCTCATGAACATGAGCCAATTCATGTTCACTGCAAATTTCAAGGAAAAGAAAGCAAAGCAGAACTTATTTTTGAAAATGGGAAATTTGTCGATGTAAGGATTTCAAATGTACCGGGTAAAGAGCCTCTTGATTCTCAGAACCTGAAAAAATTCCAAAAATTAGTGGAAATATATCGTGATGATATTGTTAGAAAATGGGTTGATTTCTTTGTTTATAATAAAGTCATAGAATCTGAACGCATAACAAAAAAACTATAAACCATGGTATTGTCAATAGAAAAAGCAGAATATAAAGGGGATTATTTGATTAGTCTTCGGTTTTCAGATGGAGTTGAAAGAAGTATTGATTTTAGTAATTTTTTACAAAATGCAAGGAATCCAATGATAAAAAAATACCTGGATAAAGAGTTATTTAAATCTTTCACAATTGATTATGGTGATTTAATATGGAATGATTACGAAATGTGTTTTCCGATTTGGGATTTACATGAAGGAAAAATCTAGCACCATAACCCACGATCATAAAACATTTGGGGCGAGGTGATTATTCGAACTTTTATTCTCGCAACCAGGTTCGTTGTACCTAAATAGTGAAGTGGCTCCGAAATCCCCAACGAAACGACCGCCCTATAATATAAAAACTATGGTTCCATTTTATTTCTTTATAAATCTTGAGTTCCATGAATTATTTTCTGACTGTATGTTTATCAGATAAATTCCCGGCTTAAGATCTGCGATAAGCAATGAAATTCCGGAATTGTTAATTGTTTTTGATTCCAGAGTTTTCACCCTTTTCCCGGACAGATCCGAAATATTGAGCCAGATCTCACCGGATACCTTTCTTGGAAAACTAATTGTAAGTCTGTCATTTACCGGGTTTGGGAATATTGACAGGTAGTTTTCCGCATCCTGAATATCTGTTTGCAGAGGATTGGTAAATACTTCGTTTAAACAACTTTTTCCGTTGATAAAAGTGCGCACATTTTGAAAGTCTTCTGCTTTAAGTTCTGTATTTCCAGAGTTAATATAAATGGCCGGTTCTTCAGTATTAAATGCTTCCATTTTATAAGAAATGAAATACAAAGTATCGGCTTTGTGGTGAGAAAAAACATTTTCGGTTTGATCAGAGCTCAGGGATTGAAGGTTTAAAGAATTCTCGCTGAAGCTAACTTCCCCGTCAATACTATGAACAGGATCTCCGGAAATATTTTCAATATAAACCGGAATTTTTAACGTTTCTGAAGCTTGGGTTGCATTTCCCAGGGCAATCTTCACTTTATAATTTTCACTTATATCTTCACTTTTTCCGTCTGAACCATCCAGATCACCCAGCATAAGACCCAGGAAAGTTGCATCGAGAAATTCAGGATAGGGATTTCCAACTTCATAAGGTGCTATTACTGTATCAGAAATGGAAGGGAAAC
This sequence comes from uncultured Bacteroidaceae bacterium, assembly GCA_964426915.1. GTDB lineage: Bacteria > Bacteroidota > Bacteroidia > Bacteroidales > CAYRTD01. The sequence continues at coordinate 18,941 of CAYRTD010000038.1, forward strand.
GGTAACGTGAATAACCAATGCCATCATCTGCCGGATAATCTTTAGAAATTTTAGCTTCCAGATTAAAACTTGTTTTGCTTTTATCAAAAAACACATAATCAAGAGAAGGTTCATCAAGAAGAGGAGTTTCTGTTCCCTGGTAATTCCAATCCTGCTTAAATTCTGATATCGAGAGTACAGCTCTTGAGGTAAGTTGTTCAAGGTCCTCCGGATTAATTATTCCATCCATGTTTACATCTGCTGCAAGTATATCAGGAAGCGCGGGTATATAATCTTCCGATTCACTGATAATCTTTTTTAAAAGATAAGCATCATATCCATTGATTGCGTCTAGAACAGATCCGGCAGCATCAGGATCCCTGAAGTCTCCGGGAATGTCCCTGGTTATTCTCACTAAACGATCATAGCTGATAACCTCATAATTTCCGTCATTATCAGTCTCAACCGTCATTCCAGAAGGATAATCATGATTTTGAGACTGACCATGAACCCTGGCAGTATTCTCAGGCGAAGCAAAAACAATGGTTTCTCTCCAGTATTTTACTAACCCTGTGAGGGTTGTATCTCTCATAGGATCAAATTCCCCATACTCTTTATGATGATAGTTAACCCATGTAATTGCCATTTCATCATCGAAATGCCAGAACATCTTTTCTCGATCTTTGTTTTCAACGTCATAGGGATATCTTAACAGCATATCACTTAATTCCTCCACATCAATCAGACGTGCAATAGCCGAATCTGACAACATGCCACTGCTGTTTTCGATATGCCGGAGGTCCACCGGTTCATTAGCAGCAATTTCGTCTGCTGGAATTTTTCTTTCAACAGCTTTTTTTATCCACATTGCAAAATAGGGTCCGTTGAAAGGACGCCAGACGCTATGCCCTTCCTCCATAGTAGGTTCAACTATTTGACTCATAAGCGCACCGAGCTTTCTCCACGGCATCATATCCCTTATCATATTATTCCATCCCTGCTGACCCGGGCCGAATTTATCGTTCCTTGCTGCCACTGATAACCAGGGAATATTCAGAAATGTTGCTGTATCCGGATTCTCCACAAAATCTGGCGGCACATAACCTCCGGATTTATAAAGGATCACTCCGAACATTCTTTCCGGTTTCCACCATGCGATATGGCGGGCAAAAAGACCTGAGGTGGAATGCCCGAAGGTGAGCCATGGGGCATGTTCTATTTCAGGTTTCCCTGCAAGAAGTGAAAGATCTTTCAGTATATTGAGAAGGGTAGTGTCGTGTCCGTTTTCCGGGTTAAAAACGCTCATAGAACCGCCAAAGTAAAAATCCCTATCCTTATGTCCATAAAGAAACACCAGGGCCAGGTTCATTTCCTCGGCCATGGCCCGGATGGAAGGATCATGATTGAACTCACGTTCATTTCGTGTCATGGAACTCAGGATTATCCCCCGTACCGGCTCATTAGGATTCCCCAGCCACATGGAAACCTCGTTTTCAACAATTTCTCCATCGCTTTTGGCTACCTGAAATTTCATGATATAGGGCCAGGTATCATCAGCGAATGAGGGAAAAGAAGAACTAAGGAGCAATAAAAATAAACTGATAAAAATGAGATTCTTCATAGCTTCAGATTTTAAAGAATTTAGACTAACTAAATTAGAAAAAGTCTGAAAAATCTTACATTACAATCGTCTCAAATAAGCAAGTCTAATGATATGATAAAGAGAAAGACAGGACACAGAATTATTTTAGTTTTATAGCGTGCCCACTTTTTTGAGGAATACGTTCAATAATCCCCCGCGCCTCAAGATCTAGTTTCACCGTAACAATATACCAGGAAATTGAACCATCGAAGACCTTGCCCAGATCACTTCTGGCCATGGCATCCAGCTCTTTGTATGAAACGGCCCCCTGGCAGCTTACCATATCAAGAATATAATCTTTAACTTGCTTATATTTTTCACTTGAAATGTTTACCCCGTGCTTACCTTCCGGATGCAGGGTGGTGATTTTATCCTTCATTCCAATATCTTTTAAAAATAAAAATAGGTGATATTCAGAAAGAAGTCCAGTCTGTCGAATGTAAATAAATGTTAAAAAGCTTTTTAAGCTTACTGAAAAGCTGAAATGCCCGTAAAAGTGACATTTAGCGCAAATGCAGTTTATGACTGCTAAACCCATCAACCCATCAACCCATCAACCCATAAACCTATAAACCCATAAACCTATAAACCCATAAACCCATAAACCTATAAACCCATAAACCTATAAACCCATAAACTTATAAACCCATAAACCCATAAACCCATAAACCCATAAACGATTAAACGATTAAACCCATCTTCCATTCCAGGCTTATAAATTATAATTGGAATTAATCCGCTATAAGCATTACCTTTATAAAAAATATGAAATAAATAACTAATGCAGATAAAAGTAACCAGAAAGGAAATAAGATTTCGTCCGGATGCCTCCAGAAAAATCGCAAGGTTTCTTTATACCGGAGACGAAAGGGCACTTAGTACTATCCGCCTGGTACTTGATATGTCCGAAGTAATAGCATCACAAACATTGAGTCAGGTGCTGAGAGACTACTCACTTCGACACCGGAATATCTCTAAAATTTTTGAAAAGCATTTTAATGGAATTGTTCATATTTTAAAACAGTTAGATATTGAACCTGAATCACTTGACAGATCCAGGAAAATGCTTATCGGTTCTTATTTTACCATGGAATATTCCATTGAATCGGCTGCTTTTTTTAATCCCTCAATTGTGGAACATCCCGATCAGTCGGATACCGGCCCCGGGGAAAAAAGAGTAATACTCAGTTTCAGGGCAACCGGCGAAGGGCATATTTCATCTATTGTGTTTCGCACCGGTGTGTTGGATAAAAACAACAACCTTGCCATTGAACCGGTGGGTAAAATGCTGGGAGAAGCCCAGTACATAAGAAAACATATTTACGATAAATCAACCTTCAAAAGCAAACTCGAGGAAATGAAGGATATCCATGATTTGATCCCTTCGGGTTTAATACTTGATAAGCTAAAGGATAAATTCACCTATGGAGAACTCAGGGATTGTATTAAAACTGCACGGAATTCACTTCATCTGTCCTCCGATAAAGAAATTCTTTTCAATCAGATCATCTGGCTGGCCTCCTCCCATTACGAACTTGACTTTTCGCTGGATACCAACATTTCCGAAAGGGTAATATTCCCGGTTTCGAAAAACGAAAAGAACGGGATTGAAGATGCCCGTTTTGTGAAATTTACAGAAGATAACGGCGAAACCATTTATTATGCTACATACACCGCCTATGACGGCAACACCATATTACCGAAAATGCTTGAAACCAGAGATTTTTATCATTTTAAGATATTGCCGTTTCATGGTGAAATTGCCCGAAACAAGGGTATGGCACTTTTCCCCCGGAAAGTGAATGGAAAATATGCCATGCTTTGCCGGCTGGATGGCGTTAACAATTACATTGCCTACTCTGATGACATAAATATCTGGCGGGAGGCTAAACTACTTCAAAAACCTGAATTTCCCTGGGAATTTATTCAAATTGGCAATGGAGGGTCTCCTATTGAAACCCCGGAAGGCTGGCTGGTGATTACACATGGGGTTGGCCCCATGCGAGAATATACTTTGGGGGCTTCACTGTTCGAACTTGATAATCCTGAAAAAGAAATCGGAAGGTTACAAACACCGCTACTGGCAACCAATGCCGAAGAAAGGGAGGGATATGTTCCCAATGTGGTTTATTCCTGCGGGTCGATGATCCATAACGATGAGCTGGTTATTCCTTATGCCATGTCTGATTATGCATCTGCTTATGTAACGGTTAATTTACGTGAGCTGTTAAATGAGTTGAAAAATCCAAAATAGGTTTCCTAAAGATAAGACGTAAAATTCCAGGCTATTATCTGATTTCTACCCCTGTATTTGAACAAATTGAAGGGCCCTCAAAAACCTGAAAATGTGAGAATGATGTAACTCATATTCAGAATTGTGTAACACCTTTTAACCATAAAGTTACGACCTTAGCATTGATGCAGCAGTCTCAGCCACTGGGAATACAATACTGATGGCTGGAACCAGCGCTCAAAACCTGGGTGGAACAATTGCTGCAACACTGAATAATTTCACTATTGACAATGCCTCGGGAGTAACACTAATGAACACAGCGCTTACCACTATTTCCGGAAATTTGCTTATAAACAACTTGAAAAAATTTGAGATTGCGGCAGGACAAAAGCTTTCGGTAACCTGCAAACAACAAATGACGTGCGCATTCATGATGCAAGTGCTTCAAAGAAAAGTGGCCAGCTTGGACCCAGTCATTTTATTGCAGTGGTGAATTCAGAAACCGACCAGGCTTTTGATGAAGTAAGGTTGTTGTTTGGATATCCTGAAAACAAAGCAGGTGCTGCCAAATTATTTAGTCCGGTTACTACAGCGCCAAGTCTTTATCTTCCTGAGGGAGAGGCTGATTTCTCAATAAGGTATTTAAGTGATGCAATAGCAAATCCGCATGTACCTCTCCTGTTTAAAGCTGGACGGGATGGTTATTACACAATTAATTTTGATTTTGATATTGCAATACTTGAAGATAGACTGACTGAAAAATTTACAGATCTTACTTTCACGCCTGATTATAGGTTTAGAGCTTCGAAAAATGATAACGAAAACCGGTTTATCATTCATTTTGGAGCCATTCAGGAAAAGGCAAATTTGGAACTTCCGGCAAATATTTATGCAAGCGGTGGCGAATTAATAATAGACCTTACTCTGGTTGACAACCTTACTGAGGTGAAGGTTGTGGATTTGCTGGGAAGAACAGTTTTGCAAGAAAATCTTAATGGTAAGAGTATCCACAAATTGAATGTAAATCTAAGAAGCCAGATAGTGATTGTTTATGCAAAAACGAATACAGCAATGCTGAGTCGAAAAGTATTTGTTCACTGATTGTTTTAAATAAGGACCGTTATCATTGTTTTTTGATAACTGGAAATCAAAAAAGCGAAAGACAGGAATGTGTGAATAATGTAACTCTTAATCTGAATTGTGTAACAAGCAAGGTGATTTTGTCCAGTACCTTTGGCTATATTAATCTAAAAAAAGCAAAATGAAAAGAATTATTTTTTTCTTAGTCGTGGTGGTTTTTACATTGAGTTCAACAATGGCATTTGCCAGCAACAAAGACAGAACCGCTAATTCAGAGAAATTCGTTGTTCCCGTGAAATCGGAAACCACCCTGTCTGATGAAGATATTGACAGGATCACAAAACGTGTTGAAGAAATCCGGCAAATGGATAAAAGCGACCTGCCAAAAGAAGAAATGAGTAAACTGAAACGAGAGCTGAAGGAAATAAAAGAAAATGTAAAGAAAGATGGAGGGCCGATTTACATTGGTGGAGCTACACTTCTTTTAATTATCATCCTGGTAATCTTGTTGGTTTAATTTATGAAATTTAAAATTTGTGCAATATTGTTTTAATGTTGCACATTTTTTTTGTTTATTCCAGAATTCGATATTTATCTTCTATTGCTGGTTTCCAAAAACATTGATTTAGCCGGCGGACCTTTCAAAAACAGGATTCGTTTTGTTTTCTCACTCGACTCATTTAGCAGTTCAAAGCTGAATTGAACTGAATTATAATCAATTAAATGTGTGAATAATGTAACTCTTTTATAAAATGATGTAATACTTTCCATCATTATAAAGCTGACCTTTGTGTTAGAGTTTAGAAACAAAAATAAATATTATGTCCATATTAACAATCGTTCTCGTCCTTATTGGTGTTGGGGTTATACTTTGGCTGGTAAATAGTTTCATTCCCATGCAAAGCACAATAAAAGGTATTCTTAACGCAGTTGTCATTATTGTTTTGGTGATCTGGCTGCTGAGAGTATTTGGAGTTCTCGATAGTTTACAGAACTTAAATATTTAGTGACTCTTTGTATTGTAATATTTTTAAAACAACTGACCCGCCAGATGCGGGAAACAACTAATACATAAAAAAATGATTAAATTAAAAAATTTATATGCCTCACTTTCAATTGTTGCAGCAGTAATTTTACTAATGTCTGTCAGCGGGTGCGAAAAAGAAACAGAACCTGCCAGAGAGACAAGTTACACATTGAAGGTAGAAGATGTTCTTGGTGTTACAGGCACTGCCACTATTATTGAAACAAGCAATACCGCATCAACCATCAAATTAGAGCTCTCAGGTGCTCCTTCAGGAACTCATCCGGCAGGATTATACATGAATACGGTGGTCGAAGGCGGTGCGCTTGTTGTCGAACTGAATCCGGTAGATGAATCGGGAAACAGCACTACCAGCGTAAATTCCTTAAATTACAATCAGCTGATAGAATACGACGGTCATATTAAAGTGGTAAAAAGCAGCAGCGAACCCGATGTGATTCTGGTACAGGGTGATATTGGCAGCAATGTACTTACTGGTACAAATGTTTCTTATACACTTGACAAGATAGATCCATTTGGTGTTTCAGGAACTGCACTGTTTGAGGAAAGGGAAAACGGAAATACGCTTGTAACCCTCAACCTTGATGGGACTATTGCCGGAGAAACATATCCTGCAACCATTAACCTGAGTTCGGTTTCAACCATAGGTGGTGGCCCGGTAACAAAAACACTGAATAGTGTTAACGGTAATACCGGTAAAAGTTATACCAATATCCGGGAACTGGATGACGGTATGAATATTTCTTATGATGACTGGTTGGTTTACAATGGATATATAAATATTTATCAAACATCAGTAGAATTTGAAAATATAATATGCCAGGGTAACATAGGTTCTAATGTGAATTAATACCTTATGAAAAAAATGTAGCGCTTACCTGATTAGCGCTGCATTTAAAACTTCATGAGAATGTTAATATTTTACAGAAAATCGTTTGAAAAAGTTTAAAAATGAGAGAACAGTATTAATTGAGTTATTGTATGCCTCTTAAGTCCGTTATCCCCGCTTGATTGAACCGGCAAAAGACAGGATTCTTATACTTGATTCCGAAACTGGTAAGATTGTTAACGTAAATCCCGGAGCTACAAGGGATCAGGTCTGGGCTTATATATTTGAAAAGCTTATGTTGAAATGCTTGGAGGAGAAATCCGGGTAGAGAATAATGCAGGCAAAAATGCCAATGCTTCAGGGGTTTACCATTCCTGTTTACCCGCCTGTGAAAGAGAACTCTCCTACAATAGGAAATATAAAGGATAATTGAACGGAAGATTTCCACCAGTTTTATAAAAACGATTATAACCTACAACATGAATAATCCTAAAAGAAAAGTAAACAAAACCGATAAGTTGCGTCATGCTGCAGAAATGCTGAACAAAAAAAAGAAAGGTTCAGAAGCGGCTCTTTCCGAATTCGATTCTGTAAAACTTATTCACGAGCTGGAAGTTCATCAGTTAGAACTGGAGATGCAAAATGAAGACCTTAAACAGGCAAAGGAGAAGGCAGAACTTGCAGAAATGAAATATGCCGAGTTATATAATTTTGCACCTTCAGGATACCTGACACTGACAAAGGAAGGTGAAATTATAGATTTGAATATTAGTGCAGAAAGTATATTGGGGAAGGAACGTTCACGTCTGATAAATAGCAGTTTTGGTTTTTTTGTTTCAAATGATACCAGAGCTGTTTATAATCGTTTTCTGCTAAAAGTATTTAAAAGCAAGATAAAAGAAACCTGCGAGCTTAAACTGGAATCAGAAGAACATTCATTAAAATATATACTTGTAAATGGCATAATCAGCAACATCGACGAAAAATGTCTGGTGACCCTGGTTGATATTACAAAACGCAAACACACCGAGAATGAATTGATAAGGGCCAAAGAAAAAGCGGAAGAAGGCGACAGGCTGAAGTCGACTTTTCTCGCTAACATGAGTCACGAAATCAGGACACCTATGAATGGGATTCTGGGTTTTACCAGGTTGCTTAAAACATTAAAATTAAAAGGTGAACAGCAGCAAGACTATATCGATATTATTGAGAAAAGTGGCACCCGCATGCTAAATATCCTAAACGATATTATCAGCATTTCCAAAATAGAATCACAGCAAATTGAAGTTTCAGTTTCAGAAACAAACGTAAACAAACAGTTGGAGTATATTTATCACTTTTTCAGGCTGGAGGCAGATCAAAAGAAATTGCAAATTTCCTTTAAAAATTCCTTACCTGCAGATGAGGCTTTTATCATGACAGATCGCGAAAAATTATATGCGGTACTAACGAACCTGGTTAAAAATGCTTTAAAGTTTACCCAAACCGGCTCTATTGAATTGGGTTACTTAAAAAAAGATGGATTTTTCGAATTTTATGTAAAAGATAGCGGATCTGGAATTCGGGAAGGACAGAATAAAATCATTTTTGAAAGGTTCAGACAGGGCAGCGAATCATCTGAGCTTGGTCTGGAAGGGGCAGGTTTGGGCTTGTCCATTTCAAAAGCTTATGTTGAAATGCTGGGAGGGGAGATTTGGGCAGAGAATAATGCAGGCAAAGATGGGAATCCTTCAGGTGCCACATTCTTTTTTACCCTGCCGGCTCAACCCTTAAAGAAAAAAAATCCTGACATCCCTAACGCTAAATCTGAAACAGCGACATTAAATGAAACCGGAAAGCATAATATTTTAATTGTTGAAAATGATAAGATTTCGAAAACCCTTATTGACAAAATGATTGAAGGATTAGGCAGAAAAATTTTAACCGCTTCAACCGGAGTTGAAGCGATAGAAGCTTGCCGGAAAAATCCTGACATCGATTTGGTGCTGATGGATATAAATATGCCGGAAATGGATGGCTATGAAGCCACCCGGAAAATCCGGGAGTTTAATAAGGAAGTGATAATAATCGCACAAACCGCCTATGCATTGGAGGGCGACAGAGAAAAGTCAATTGCAGCAGGATGTAATGATTATATCTCCAAACCAATAGACAGAATCGATTTAAGGGCAATGGTAAGTAATTATTTTTCAGAATTGGCTGAAACTTAAAAAAGTGTGAATGATGTAATTAATTCTCAAAGTTATGTAACTGTTCCGGAGCTAAAGAGAAATACCTCTGTTTAAAGGTGTAATTACTTAATTACATCATTAATAAATAAAATAACACAGAAATATTAATGAGTGATGAAGGGGTCCAGATCAAAATTTTTTTCCAACATAGCCAATTCCGCAAAAATTCGGGTGCCGGCAAAAGTTTGGAAGATTCAGCTAAGAATACCTTATGAATTATCCAGGCAGGGAAAAAGTGTCAATGAAAGGACCCAAAAATGGACCATTTGTCAGGTGCTTAATTAGTGTCTGTCCATAATGTCCAAAATACTCATTCAGGGTTAATTTTAAGCGGTATTCGTGAGCTCGTTATCACTCGGTTCTGCGTTGCTGCAGAAATTTTAA
>CAYRTD010000039.1:0-28253 GCA_964426915.1 uncultured Bacteroidaceae bacterium
GAGTATGGTCAGTTATGCCAAGATCATCAGCCGACTTTGAATTTGTATCATCGGGTGTGGGAATTAACGATAATAATGCTCTAAGCATGAAAGTATTCCCGAATCCCGCGAATGATATGCTGAAAATTAAAAGCAACAGACAAATTGAAACAGTTCGTATTTATAGCATAAGCGGTGTCCTCATTAAAGAAATAAATACAAACATGAACAATCTGAACATTGATTTGAATTCCTTCACCGCAGGAAGTTACATATTGAAGGTGAACACTGAAGATGGCGAAACGATTGTAAAGAGACTTATGAAGAGATAGGAAATAATTTATATATAGATAAAAAACCGCAGGAGATTATGAGTCTTCTGCGGTTTTATTATATCTATTATAAGTTTTGCAGTGCAAAAATCTCCCCTGGCAAATAAACCGACAATTCCAGCCCTTCTCCACCCAGCAAACCCTCCTGAACCTTCACGTTTTCGTTTGGATTTCGAAGCACAATCACCTGGCTTACCCCATGAACGGTTGCAGTATCATTTTTTACGTGAATGGCGGTAGATTCATCGATGCCCACCCCTGTTCTGGATGGATTTTCAAGAATAACAGCGATCAGGCGATTTAGTCGCTGACGGGCAATAAAATGCTGATCCACAATTATACTTTCAATAAGCCCAAGACCCTCCTCAAGTATCATGTTATCGGCCTCAATGGTTTCGAAAAAACCGGTATAAACAGGGTGTTTCTTCTGGTCGCCGGTAATCATCAACCTGCTCTGTACGGCAGCACCAGCACTGGTTCCGGCAATCATTGATCCATTCCGATAGGCCATGTGGATGGCATCGAATACATTGGTGTTTTTAACAGAATCCATAAACCTTGCCTGCGCCCCACCGGTAATATAGATCATTGCAGCATTTTCGAGCAGTTTTAATTGTTCCTCCGACAACCCTTCCCTGCCCGATCTAAGATCATAGATATTTTGAATGCCCTGATCCCGAAATTGTTTGGCTGCATAATAAAAGGAAGTATCGGGCTCCGAGCTTGCCATGGGAAGAATGGTTATATACCCGGAAGTATCCACACCGCTTAAACGGATCATGTCCTGCACCATTCTGGGAGGTCGGCTACCACCGCCAATTATGAAAAGGCTACCGCGGGGTGCAGATGTTTCCTGAGGAATAGTTTCAGGTTCGGTAGAACATGAAAAAAATAAAATAAATGTGAAAACAAGGAGAAGATAGTTTTTCATTGGGTTTTTTTATAATTTACCCATGAAAAGGATGTGACCCTTAATTGAATTCCATACGAATAGAGGGGGTGGGGCGTCATTTACCGCGGACGCGACCGCGGCTAAGCATGCCCCCTTCCCCCCAACCGCGCTTTGCCTTACAAAACTTTAGTGCAGTAAGGGAGTGGTTGAATTAATGAAAGTGGAGAAATGTGCATTACAGGAGTATCAATAAAATAATAATAATAATCAAAGCACCTGCAGAAATATAAATTCCACCACTAAGTTGCTGGAGTTTATCCTTGATAGTCATTACTTCATGGCGAAGTTTTTCTTTTTCCGGACTGTCAATATTTTTAATATCCATACTCCGGATATCATATAATCTGTCGATCATGACCTGTGCCTGTTCTGCTGCGGAGGCCTCCTCAACAGACTCATTTTTAGCATTATCACTGGCCTTAGCATTTGCTTCCATAGGATAGAAAGCCAGAATCATTAAAAGGGTGATTAAACTTAACAAGAATTTTTTCATGACTTATAATTTTAATTATTACTGATTGATTTTAGGTGTTCTTCTAATTTGCTAACAAAGAAAGCTGGAAAGAGTTGGGTTCATATTCTGACTTTTTTCTTGAGTATACTAATCAAGTTAATGTTTAAGAAAAAATCATAATAGCATCTGTGCTGAATCATTCATAAAAAAATCGTATGTATTCAGATTGCTTAAAACTCCAGAATGAAGTAAGAATTATTGACTAACTGGGTAGCTGCAAAAAATAAAATATCATAAACAATTGATGATCTGCATAATAATACAATGACCCAATTTCAGGGCATCTGATATATTGCTAAACACTTGAAATTTAATACGATATTATTGGGTCCCGACACCTGAAATCTCCTTAAACCTGCCAAAGAAAAACTTAGGTTAAATCTGTAAAATTGAATATTTTTCAGAAAGCGACTAATTCAGCTCATGTTGTCTAATCTTTGTGGTCTATCAGGTCCCTGATCACCACACTCGCCATAGCCAATCCAAAAGAAGACGGCATGTAAGAGATTGTACCTACATGGGATTTCCGGTTCTGTTCTCCTTCAACCTCTACTACGGCATTGGGATTTACTTTCTCGGGTGAAAAAACCACTTTAAAACCTTCGTAAATACCCAAACGATGGAGCTGTTTTCGTATGGCTTGAGCAAATCGGTCGTTGTAAGATTCAGAAATGTCGGTTATCTGTATCTGGGTTGGATCGAATTTTCCTCCACTTCCCATGGAACTGACAAGAGGATATCCTTTTTCGAATGTTTTTTTGATGAAAAAGACCTTTGGGGAAAGGGTATCGATTGCATCAGCAACATAATCATACCGGGTTTTGAGGATCTCATCTATAGCTGTATCTTTCATAAATTCAACGTGACTGTGCACAACTATTTCCGGATTTATATCCTTAAGCCGCTTTTCCATGATAAGTGCCTTGTCCTGACCTTCGGTGGAAGTAAGAGCAACCACCTGCCGGTTGCGGTTGGTTGCCTGTACATGATCTCCGTCTATAAGAGTCATTTCTCCTATTCCGCCACGTGCAAGCATTTCGGCAAGTATTCCTCCCACCCCTCCAAGCCCAACAACCAGTACATGCGATGATGCAAGTTTACAAAGCGCTTCTTTACCCATCAACAATTCCGTTCTTTCCTGCCATGCCGGGATACTCATTTTGTAAATACTTTTCTATAATTATTAAATACAATTTCCTTAAGCTCTTCGGTACTAACTCTCATACACCCGGCCACTTTTTCATAAATCTGCCGAATGTCATTCTCATCATCAGTTTCAATAAACAGGAATTCTTTGGGCATAGAGTTCAGAATCTCATGACACTTTTTACTGCTATGTAAAAGCCTTGAGCCTGCTGAGATGTAAATCCCTTTATCTATCATGTCGTCTGCCAGCTGGGCACTGCTGTTAAAACCATGTAAAATCCATGCTTGATTTGCATTCGTATCTTTACGGATTTCAAGCAGTTCCTGATAGGCTTTAACGCAATGAATAATTACAGGGAGATCGTTCTCTTCCGAAATTCTGATCTGTTTCAGAAAGATATTCTTCTGTTTCTCCAGGGGTACTTTTATGATTTTATCCAACCCGCATTCTCCTATCGCTACCACATTTTCATTCCGTACTGCACCTTCGAGATTTTTTTCAAGATTTTCCGGCTCATCGAAGTTCTCAATATGCCATGGATGAAGTCCGACTGAAACCGGCATCTGACCAATCTCCTCCTGAAAATCCTGCAGAAAAAGATTATAAATCCTGAAAACTCCCTGAGGCATCTCTCTACTATGAGAATGAATATCTATAAAATCGGTTTTACCCGGAACAGCTTGCATAACAGATCCAATTAAAACTTTTTTTCTATCTCTTCAACTGCTCTTTTCATTCGGGCAAGGGTTTCTTCCTTCCCGATTACCTCAGCTATATCGAACAATCCGGGCCCTCTTGATGCTCCTACCAGGCAGAGACGCCAGGCATTCATCACTGCTCCCATCCCGAGGTCATTTTCTTCAATCCAGGATTTTACATTTTTTTCCATGATGTCTGCCCCAAAAGGCTCGCAATTTTTTAGAACCTCCATCAGATCATTCATGTTCCCCGGACTGTCTTCCTTCCATTTTTTCTTTACTGTTTTATTATCGTATTCCTCCGGAGCTCTGAAGAAAAAATCAGCATCATCCCAAATATCACCGACAAAATCAGCTCTTTCCCTTACAAGTTCCACAACTCTTTCCACCTTTTCCCGGTCGGCATGAATATTCTTTTTCTCCAATATCTCTATAAATTTATTGGATATGGACCTAATGTCCTTCATTTGCATGTACTGATGATTGAACCACCGGGCTTTATCCGGATCAAATTTGGCGCCTGCCTTACCTACATCAGAAAGCTCAAAACTATCCACCATTTCGTCAAGGCTGAATATTTCCTTCTCACCACCGGGATTCCAGCCCAGCAAAGCCAGGATGTTTATACAGGCTTCGGGGAAATATCCCGATTCCCTGTAACCAGGAGAGACTTCACCGGTTTTGGGGTCTTTCCACTCCAGCGGAAATACAGGAAAACCACCCTTATCGCCGTCGCGTTTACTGAGTTTTCCTTTCCCTGTCGGTTTCAGGATCAATGGAAGATGAGCAAACTGAGGCATATAGTCTTCCCATCCCAGAGCACGATATAAACTTACATGAAGAGGAAGAGAAGGCAGCCATTCTTCCCCCCGTATTACATGAGTTATCTTCATCAGGTAATCATCCACCACATTGGCAAGATGATACGTGGGCATACCATCCGATTTAAAGAGAACTTTATCATCGAGAGTTGAGCTAAGAACATTTACCCTGCCCCTGATCTCGTCCTGCATTACAATCTCCTGTTCTGCGGTGAATTTGAAGCGTATTACATAGGGTTGTCCTTCCTCTATCAGATTTTTCACCTCAGGGTCGGGAAGATTAAGAGAATTTCTTAGGTTGTTCCGCACACTGGCATCGTACCGGAAAGTCTCTCCACGACTTTCATAATCCAATCGTAATTTATCCAGTTCTTCCGGCGTATCAAATGCATAATAAGCATAACCCGAAAGAGCCAGGTTTTCTGCATACTCATGGTAAATATCTTTTCTCTCCGATTGACGGTAAGGAGCGAATTCCCCTCCCTTTTCAACCCCTTCATCCGGATCTATACCACACCACTTCAACGATTCGAGAATATACTCCTCTGCACCCGGCACATAACGAAGCTGATCCGTATCTTCTATTCTAAGAATGAAAGCACCTTTATATTTTTTTGCGAAAAGGTAGTTAAAAAGGGCCGTTCTAAGTCCTCCTATATGAAGAGGACCTGTAGGACTTGGTGCAAAACGCACACGTACTAGTTCATTTGACATATTTGTTTTTTTGCAAAGATATAAAAAGGAAGGGAATTGGGGGGGGTGATCGGTGATCGGTAATCAGTGATCGGTGATCAGTGATCGGTGATTGGTGATCGGTGATCAGTGATCGGTGATTGGTGATCGGTGATTGGTGATCGGTGATTGGTGATCGGTGATTGGTGATCGGTATCCGTATCGGTGATCGGTATCGGTGTGACGTGATTGGTGTGACTATTGGTAGAAATCTCAAAGCACCTGCTGTACCTTTCCTGGTATCAGCAGCCCATTTCACAATCATCCTCAATTTTCTTATTCTCTACCTGAAAGGTTGTATGACCTATACCGAATTTCTCCCTTAGTTCTTTCTGTAAACTATAAAGGAATTCATCTTCTTTTTTTTCGGGCATTACAAGATGGGCAGTAAGGGCCACCTGTGTTGTGCTCATCGCCCAGATATGAAGATCGTGTATGGCATCTACATCGGTCTTCGATAAAAGGTACTCCCTTACCTCCTCCAGATCGATGTCCCTGGGAACAGCATCAAGGGCAAGATTTATTGAATCGATAAACAATCGCCAGGTTCCCCAAAGAATTACCGCAATAATAATAAAACTCATAAGCGGATCGATCCAGTGATTTCCGGTAAGATATATCAGGAGTCCGGCAACTACCACCCCCAGGGAAACGGCAGCATCGGCAGCCATGTGCAAAAATGCACCCCGGATGTTCAAATCGTCTTTCTGACCTTTCATAAACATCAGGGCAGTGACTGTATTGATCACCACTCCGATACCGGCAACTATCATAACCTGGGTGCCAGCAACAGGTTCCGGGTTTCTTATTTTACCCGCCGCATCCCATCCAATAGCAATAACGGCTCCGAAAAGCAAAAAAGCATTTAGTATGGAAACAAGAATGGTAGTTTTTCTCAGTCCATAAGTGTATTTTCCCTTAGGCTTCCGTGTTGCAAGCCATGCAGCTGTCCAGGCGAAAGCCAGGCTCAGCACATCACTCGCGTTGTGGCCGGCATCGGCTAAAAGGGCCGATGAGTTGGCCATAAGACCAAAAAAGACCTCAACTGCCACAAAAATAACGTTCAAAGCTATTCCTATGGCAAAAGCTTTGTTGTGGGTTGATTGAGGAAGGTGATGAATGTGGGCCATGGAACAAAAATAAGGAAAAAGATTGAAACGCAGAACCAGGAGAAACGAGCTTCGCAACCGCACGCTGTCGCTGAAGCTTTCCGCGAGCGTAGAAGCTCTGCGCTGCGCCTTCAGGCAAGCTTTTGGCGGCCGAAGGGAGACGCTAGCGTAGGCGCCTAAAGCTATAAGAGAACACGGTCGATGAAGTCAATAAAATCCATGAAATCTCTCAATTATCTCCCGAAAGCTTTCAGAACGGCATAAGTTCGACGAAATGATTTTGCATTGAAATAGTTTGAGGGCTTTAAAAAAGTAATAATCATTAAAAAATAACTTACCATCTGAAAGTAACCCAAAACTAAAAAACACTCTTTAGTCCCACATAATCGTGCAATATAGCATCCAGAAAAAATAACTTGAAAAAAGAGTTGCATAAGAGACAGTCTCCTCAAGACGTGCAAAATTTTAATTTACATAACTCTATTTCCTCAAAACAATCCTCCCTGTTTCGGTTTCATCATCAAGCTTGAAACTATAAAAATAAACACCATTCGACAGGGCCGATCCATCAAAGCGAAAATGATAATCCCCCGGCTCCAGAATACTGTTATGCAATGTCTTTACTTTTCTTCCCAGAATGTTATAAATCTCAAGATTTACCTTTGTATTCTCTTTTAAACTAAATTTGAAATTTATAAATGTTGAAAAGGGATTCGGGTAAGCCGACAGGCTGATTGTACTGTCCTTAAAAATATCAGGATCCTGATGAAGAGTAAAAGATTCATTAAATCCTGTTTTAGTACGAGCCTCATCTGAATGGTAAAGTTCTTCAGAACCTTGAAATAATGCATTCTCATAAGGATTTTTATAACCCTCCCCAATTGATTTATTGCCGATACTGATAAAAGCATTCAGAACAGAGGGGAAAAGGAAAAGCATTATGCTAAGATAAAGTATATTTTTTTTCATAAGGTATTTCTTTTATGTTATATTATTTCGCTGAAATTGCATCTCTATTGACAGATCCTAATTATTGATAGCATAACAAGTTAAGAATGAATTTCAAGCCTTCGGGAGATTATAGTACAAATACTGTTCCTAAACCGGGGTGAATAAAGAAAATATGTCCTATACCTTTTTCGCAGCACGTCATTAAATGATCTGCTGTAGAAAGATCATGATAATAACTCCAATCACCACCGCAAATGCTACTTTTTCTTTCTTCAGGTTCTGGCATGCATCAAAAAGCAATTCGGAGATTACCATCCATATCATAGCTCCGGCAGCAAACCCCAGTCCAAAAGGTAAAAAAGGTTTGAAGCTATCCACAAAGAGGAAACTGGGAACGGCAATCAAAGGTTGTGGAATACTTGAAATGATCGCCCATAATATACTTTTCCATACAGAGATTCCTCTCGTCACGAGCACCAGCCCAATGGCAAGACCTTCGGGGATATTATGAATGGCAATAGCCGCTGAAATAAAAACTCCAAATTTATTACTATCGCCAAAAGACACGCCTATTCCCACACCTTCAGCGAAAGAATGGACAACCATTACCCCAACGATTATTATTGCCTTAAAGGCATTAGCGCCTTTCAGGTCTCCGACAGAATGGCTGTTGTTATCGGATATAAACTTCCGGCTGAAATATATCATCAACAGGCCTGCGAGAATTCCAAAAAGTAAACGCCAGAGACTATAGTTAAGCCCTTCGGAAATAAGCCTGTAACTGGCTGTAAGCATAAGTCCGGCAGCAATAGAATCTCCATAGGCAGTCATGTGCCGGGTTATTTTTTTGAAGAAAAAAAAAGGAACGGCTCCCAATCCTGTTGCAATAGCAGTAAGACTGGAATAAATGAGGACCTGCCAGTGCAAATCAAGATTTTCAAACCATATCTGAAGAAATTCCATCCTAAACTAAAACTGATCTTTGGAATAATTTAATCGAGTTTCCTTTCATTAAATTTTAAAAAAAAAGAAATTATTTTCCTGCTCTTTCAATATACTTGTCAATATAAAACTGGTCCAGTTCTTTTGAGTCTTTGTATTTTTTCCTGAGGTTTTCAAGCCTAAGGATTAATTCAGCTCTTATTTCAGCATAAACAGGATCGTCATATACATTATTCATTTCCAGGGGATCCTTAATCCGGTCGTATAATTCCCACTCATCGATATCGTAATAAAAATGTACGAGCTTATATTCTTTGGTAACGATGCCATAATGACGTTTTACCATATGGATCGAGGGATATTCATAATAATGATAATAAACTTCTTCACGATCCCACTTATCATTTTCACCCTTTAACAGGGGTACCAGACTTTCTCCCTGCATGTCTCCGGGGGCGTCGATGCCGGCAGCATCCAGAAAGGTCTGGGCAAAATCAAGATTTTGTACCATTTCATTGTTTACCGATCCGGGTTCAACAACTCCCGGCCACTGAACAAGAAGAGGTGTTTTGAATGATTCATCATAAATAAAGCGCTTGTCAAACCAGCCGTGTTCTCCAAGATAGAATCCCTGGTCGGAAGTATAAACAACAATAGTATTTTCTGAAATGCCGGTTTCTTCAAGATAGTCCAGCACTTCTCCTACTCCTTCATCAACAGACATAATACTGGCCAGATAATCCTGCATGTATCGCTGGAAACGCCATCTCATTAATTCTTTTTCATCCATATCCGGATAATTCTCTTTAAATTCCTGGTTCATCGGATAATAAACCGAATCCCATGAGGCTTTTTGTTCAGAGGTCATCCGCTCGAACATATTTTCAAGAGCTCTTTTATCCCAGGTGGTAGTCGGCTCAATCCCCAGTTCTTCCACGATTTCGGGATAGATCTTCGAGTCTCCTGACCAATTCATATGCTCAAGAATATTCATCTCAGCCTCCTTTGCAGCGGTTCCCGTACCACTGTAATCATCGAACAAAGTTGGAGGTTCCGGAAATTTCCTGTTTATGAATTCCTTATAATGCCTTTCTGCTGGTTCCCACTCCCGATGGGGAGCCTTATGAAGATAGAAAAGCAGGAAGGGTTTATTCTCCTGCCTCCTGTTCTTAAGCCAGTCGAGGGTCATATCGGTGATTATGTCTGTGCAGTAACCTTCCACGTTTATTTTTCCATCATTGGTATAAAAATCGGGATTATAATAATTTCCCTGTCCGGGCAGAATCTTAAATTCATCAATACCTTTGGGATTATTTCCGAAATGTAATTTTCCAAACATTGCCGTCTGATAACCGGCCTCCTGAAAGATCTGAGGGAAAGTAATCTGGGTGGTGTCAAAAAGAGAACGGTTATCAATTTTCCCGTTTATGTGATTGTGCTTACCGGTAAGAATAACAGCACGTGAAGGACCACATATGGAATTTGTTACACAGGCATTGGAAAACAACATACCCTGATTAGCAATGCGGTCTATGTTAGGGGTTTCAATAAGATGATCACTGTAGGCGCTGATTGCCTGATAAGCATGATCATCGGACATAATGAAGATTATATTCGGGGGTTGTGAGTTTTCATTTTTTTGCTGGCAGGATCCCAGTCCGGCAGCAAGCACCATTGTCCCGATTAAATGAGCAGTAAATTTCATAGTACAGATCTTTGATTTTTTCACATGGATATATTTCAAACAATAAAGATAAAAAAAAACAGAATAAAATAGCCTGGAATACCCGGAATGCTGACAAGCAAAAGCCAGGAAGTTATGACCCCCACAGCAGGTAAGGGATGATTTGAAAGAAGAGAAAAACGCTTTATTAATAGCTTCCCTGTTGAAAGAGAGATTATAATGCTCAGCTAAATGCTACAGCCAGAGGTCAATATCCGAAAACAGGAATATTAACATGTCTGGACAGCCGAATCCCGGTTGAAACCACTTTTGATCAGGGTATCGGGGAGGTTTTCATCGGAAGGGTAGCCGGTAATATTAAGAACTTTTTGTTCATAATGTCCGATAACACAGTAAAAGCGGAAGTTACATGTTATTTATCATTTTTTTATAGCAATGGAAGTGTTTATTTTTGGGGAAGTTGGAAAAAAGGGGAGATCAGACACTCGACTTTATTGTCAGACTCTAATCAAGAACATAAAAATTTATGGAAAAAATAATGGTCATCGGCGCCTCGGGGCAGATAGGTTCGGAACTGGTTACTGAGTTACGTCAAATCTATGGTGCTGCTAATGTATTTGCAACAGATATTAAACCCGGCCCTCCTGATATAGTCGAAGGAGGGCCGTTTCAGACCCTTGATGTAATGGATGATAAGCAGTTGATCCACTTCATTATACGGCATAAAATCACCCAGATATATCACCTTGCAGCTGTACTGTCGGGAAACGCTGAAAAACTTCCTATACAGGCATGGCATATCAACATGGAGAGTCTGCTGAATGTGCTTGAAATTGCAAAAATGGTGGAAGACGTGAAAAAAGTCTTCTGGCCCAGCTCCATCGCAGTTTTCGGTCCTACCACACCAAGTCTTGAAACTCCACAGCTAACCGTAATGGAACCCATTACGGTGTACGGAGTTTCCAAACTGGCAGGAGAGCGCTGGTGCGATTATTATTATAACAAGTATAATGTGGATGTAAGAAGTATCCGGTATCCTGGTCTTATTAGCTACAAGACTGAAGCAGGAGGCGGAACCACCGACTATGCTGTTGAAATCTATTATGAAGCCGTCAGAAATGGCAACTATGAATGTTTTCTAAGCAAAAATACTTCCCTTCCAATGCTTTTTATGCCTGATGCTGTAAGAGCAACAATCGAACTGATGGAAGCAGAACGCTCTGGACTGCGGGTTCACAGTTCTTATAATCTGGGAGGATTCAGTGTAAACCCGGATGATATTTTGCGGGAGATAAAAAAACATATTCCCGATTTTTCAGTAACTTATAACCCAGATTTCCGACAGGCAATTGCCGACAGCTGGCCTCAAAGCATTGATGACACGATTGCCCGTGAGGACTGGGGATTTGACTATGAGTATGATCTTGAGAAGATGACTGTGGTTATGCTTAAGGAGATTAAAAAAAAATTAAATAGTGTCTGTCCATAATGTCCAATATCTGCGTTGCTGCAGTTGAACAAAAACCTATATCTGATAGACCTTATAAAAAATAAACTTATGTTTGGAAAAATTAAAGATCACCTGCAAAAAGAGCTTCAGGAAATTAAAGAAGCCGGACTTTTCAAAGAAGAAAGGATTATAGTTTCTCCACAGGGCGCAGAGATAAAACTGAATTCCGGAAAGGAAGTGCTAAACTTTTGCGCCAATAATTACCTGGGACTATCCAACCATCCGGAATTGAGAAAAGCGGCAAAAGATGCTCTTGATACTCATGGATATGGAATGTCATCCGTTCGCTTTATCTGTGGAACAACCGATCTGCATAAAAAACTGGAGATGAAGATTGCAAAGTATTTCGGAACAGAAGATACCATTCTTTATGCTGCATGTTTTGATGCTAATGGAGGACTTTTCGAGCCCATTCTCACAGCTGAAGATGCGATCATTTCTGATGAACTCAACCATGCTTCCATAATTGATGGTGTCAGATTATGTAAAGCACAACGTTACAGATATAAAACCGCCGACATGAGTGATCTGGAAGAAAAGCTGAAAGAAGCCCAGTCCCAGCGTTTCAGGGTAATTGTCACCGACGGCGTATTTTCCATGGACGGTCATGTGGCTCCCGTGGATAAAATCGTTAAACTCGCTGAAAAATATGATGCCATGGTTATGGTGGATGAATGTCATTCACACGGAGTAGTGGGCGAAACCGGGAAAGGAGTAACCGAGCTTTATAATATCCGTGGTGAAGTGGATATTATCACCGGCACACTTGGAAAATCCTATGGTGGCGCCATTGGTGGATTTACAACAGGAAGGAAGGAGATAATCGAACTTTTAAGACAACGCTCACGTCCCTATTTATTCTCCAATTCATTGCCACCGGCAGTTGCTGCTGCAGGAATTCGCATGATAGATATGATGGATGAAACCAACGAGCTGCAGGATAGGCTCCACAAGAATACCAATTTTTTTCTGAGGAAAATGAAAGATGCCGGATTTGATATAAAACCCACCCAGTCGGCCATCTGCGCCGTAATGCTATATGATGCGAAACTCTCGCAGGAATTTGCAAACAAACTCCTGGAAGAAGGAATATATGTCATAGGCTTTTATTACCCGGTAGTTCCAAAAGACAAAGCAAGAATAAGAGTACAGCTTTCGGCAGCTCACGAACAGGAACATCTGGACAAGGCGATTGGGGCTTT
The DNA here is from genome assembly GCA_964426915.1 of uncultured Bacteroidaceae bacterium. Taxonomy (GTDB): domain Bacteria; phylum Bacteroidota; class Bacteroidia; order Bacteroidales; genus CAYRTD01. The sequence goes on from CAYRTD010000039.1 coordinate 12,574, forward strand.
TTGTAAGGTAGGAAAAGAATTAAAGGTTATTAATTAGTATTTACAAAAACACACAAACTATAACTATGAATTTTCTTGGTAACCTTATCTGGTTGATATTCGGAGGATTTATTATAGCCCTGGAATATTTCATTGCCAGCCTGCTTTTATTTGTAACGATTATTGGAATACCTTTTGGATTTCAGACATTAAAGCTTGCATCCCTGGCACTTTGGCCCTTCGGTCAACATACTTACATAGAGGCTCCGGGAGGATCCCTGGGATGCCTTCTGAACTTAATATGGCTGATCCTGGGAGGCATCTGGATTGCCCTGACCCATCTGGGACTTGGAATTCTTTTCTCTATAACCATTATCGGAATTCCTTTTGGGGTTCAGCATTTTAAGCTGGCATCTCTGGCTCTTAGCCCCTTTGGAAAAACCATTAACCTTTAGTGACAAAACTTTTATATTTTTGTGACTTAAATACAATGAATTACTTTTTCCTTTAAATACCAGACATGTTATGAGAAAAATTCTGAGTCCCGCGTATTCACTGCTCCTGATCCTTAGCATTTTATTATCCGGAGTCCCGCATATTAAGGCCCAGACATCCGGCCCTAAAACTGTTTTCTGGGGAATTAGCGGGAATGGCCTTGCTCAGCAATCTTACCTTTTCGGGACGATACATATTATACCAAAATCGCAGTTTAAGGCTTATGATATTGCAGACAAAAAGCTTAGGGAGAGCGAACAGATGATTCTTGAAATGGAGATTGATGTGCCATTGAAAACCCAGATGGAATGGGCCAGAAAATTAATGCTTCCGGAAGGAAAAACCATTCAGGATTATATGGATAAAGAGAAATATGATGTTTTACATTCTTATGCCCTTGACAGCCTGAATATAAAAAAAATCCTCTATAATACCTATATAAAAATGAAACCCTTTGCCTTTTATTCGGCCCTGATCCCACATGTGATAGGAAAGAAAATTGAGGGCTACGATATGTATTACTCTGAAATAGCTAAAAAAGAAGAAATACCCGTAGTCGGTCTTGAAAGTTTCGAATTTCAGCTTGCTATTTTTGATTCAATTCCCTACGAAAAACAGTTGGACATGTTTTTTGACGAAGATAGCCCCGATCTGGTGAGTGAAATGCAAAAAATGATCGACATGTATCTTTCCCATGATATTTACTCTATGGCAGATGCTCTTAATGAAGAAGAAGCCATCGGTTACGCAGAATTAGAAAGTGAACTTCTGATTAAAAGAAATAAGGACTGGGTAGAGAAACTATTGGTTTTAATGAATGAAAAATCTTCTTTTATTGCTGTGGGAGCGGCCCATCTGGCAGGAAAACACGGACTTATCATTCAATTGAGGGAGAAAGGATATAATGTAGAGCCGATAATGTTAAATGATCATTGATGCAGAAAGAGTGGATCCTGAAAATGAATAAACTGGCTGAAGAAAAAAAGCCTTTTCTTTTCATAATCGATTTTAATCTGAAAACTCCCATAATTGAGGAGCTGGATAATATCCATCCTCATAACCTTCTTTACTTCTTAAACGGGAAAACCAATCAGGAGAATGAACTTCCTTTCTCCTATCCCATAGAAATTAGTGCCAAACCTCCCGAATATAAAGATTTCCTCAGGAAATATAACCGTGTCAGGTCTGAAATACAAGCCGGAAATACTTATCTTTTAAATCTTACATTCAGGCATCCTGTAATTATAAATGCATCTCTGAGGGATGTCTTTTACTACAGCAGGGCAAAATATAAATTATGGGTCGGGGACAAACTGGTCGTATTCTCCCCCGAGTCATTTGTTAAGATTAAGAAAGGGAAGATTTTTACTTTCCCTATGAAAGGAACAGCAGAAAAAACAGATGAGGATTCGGCGGAACAACTGCTTAATGACCCCAAGGAGGCGGCTGAACATGCCACCATTACAGATCTGCTGAGAAATGATCTGGGTCGTGTTGCAAATAATATTAATGTTGAACGTTATCGTTATATTAGTGAAATAGCGACAGGCAACAAAACCCTGTTGCAGGTAAGTTCGGAAATTACAGGTGAACTGACACAAAAATATCTGGAGCGCCCCGGTGATCTTTTTGAAGAATTGCTTCCAGCCGGTTCTGTTACCGGAGCTCCCAAAAAGAAGACGGTGGAGATCATTAAAACTATAGAAAATTACGAACGTGGTTTTTATACAGGCGTTTTTGGGTTGTTTGATGGTGAAAACATCGATTCAGCGGTAATGATCAGGTATATGGAGAATACCGGGGGAAAGACCTACTATAAAAGTGGAGGCGGAATTACCTTTATGAGCGATCCTGAAAAAGAATACCAAGAAATTATACAAAAAATCTATGTGCCGGTTCATTGAGACCATACAAATAATAAATGGGAAATTACTGAATTCCGGATATCATCAGAAACGGGTGGAAAGAACATTTGCGAATTTTTTTCCCGGAAATGCTGTTTTTGATATCCCTTCCTTTTTAAGAAAACATTCCCTGCCCGGCAGGGGAAGATACCGTTGTACCCTATCCTACAGCAATGATCCTGAAGAAATAAGCATAACTGAATACAAGCCGCGCAAGATCAAAAGTCTTAAACTCGTAACCGTCAACAACATTGAATATTCCTGGAAATATGCCAACCGGACGGAACTTAACAGATTGTTGGAGACCTGTTTACTCAATGAAGAAATCATTATCATAAAAAATGGCTTCATAACTGATACATCGTATACAAATTTGGTATTCCATGACGGCGAAAAGTGGCTTACCCCTTCTTCGCCGCTACTAAAAGGCACCCGGAGACAGAAACTTCTGGAGGAGGGAAAGATCCTGGAGTCGGAAATCAGGTTACAGGACCTGGGGAAGTTCACAAAATGTTCACTCATCAATGCAATGATGGACATTGGAGAACTGGAAGTGAATATTCAAAATATCGTCAGCTGACCTCAGTTTCAAAAAAGAGGGTGTCTAAAAAGTAATAATCATTTTAAAAGAACTTACAAATTAAAAAATACTTTTTAGACAACCTCTTTTCCATCGATTGTTATTTGCAAGTAAAAATTATCCGCATTTGGAATGTCCGCAAGAGTTACACTTCAGGCAACCTTCTTCATAAACAAGATCTTCGGAAGAACACTGACTGCATTTTTCTTTTCCTTCTACTTTGGTACCATTGGGGACATATCTTTTAAGTGCCCTTGATACGCCCGCCGTCCAGGTATTAATGGTATCACTGTCCAGACGCAGGGAATTGACCAGGTCGAGAACATCGGGTATGGGCATTCCATGTCGTAAAACCCCGGATATCAGTTTCGCATAATTCCAGTATTCTTTATTGAACTGGTGGGAAAGCCCTCCAAGTGTATTTTTATATCCGTATTTATCCGTATACTGGAAGTCATATCTCGTTTCCCCATCTTCGCTCTTATTTTTAATAATGGTTCCCTTGGTAATTTTACGGGGTATAGGAAACATCTCGTCATCCTGGCGACCGGTAAAAATTTCATAGGGTCTCTCATCTTTAATCCCCACAAAGGCTATCCATTTCTCATTATTATGCATAAAACGGAGTATGTCGGCCTCCAGGACCCTGGGTCTAACAGGTTTGGATTTCGACAGATCGGCAGAAGATGCTGCATTTGTCTTCTTTTTTTCTTCATTACTTATCAAAACACCGCTCCTTGAACCATCCCGGTAAACAGTTACTCCTTTACACCCGCTTTGCCATGCAGTGAGATACAATTTCTTAACAAGATCTTCTTTTACATCGGAAGGAAGATTTATGGTCACACTTATGGAATGATCCACCCATTTTTGCAAGAGACCCTGCATTTTCACTTTCGCTTCCCAGTCCACATCATTTGAAGTCGCTTTATAATAAGGAGATTTTTTTACCAGCTCATTAACCTTCTTGTCAGAGTAAGTCCTTACTTCATCGGAATCGTATCCGTTGACTTCCAGCCAGGTAATGAATTTATGATGAAAAACATTATACTCTTCCCAGCTATCGCCCACTTCATCTATAAATGATATAACAGAGCCCTTATCGTTGGGATTTACCTTCCTTCTTCTTTTGTAAACAGGTAAAAACACAGGTTCAATTCCGGAAGTAGTCTGGGTCATAAGACTTGTTGTTCCGGTAGGAGCTATGGTTAGCAGACTGATATTTCTTCTTCCATACTTCTCCATGTTTTCATAGAGGTCCGGATCTTCGTTTTTTAACCTGTTAATAAATGGATTATCCTTTTCCCTCTGGATATCAAATATGCCGAAGGCTCCCCTCTCCTTAGCCAGAATGGTTGAAGATCTGTAGGCCTCAATGGCGATGGTTTTATGAACTTCAACTGAAAAATCCACTGCATTGTCGGTGCCATAGGTCAATCCCAAAGCAGCCAGCATATCACCTTCGGCAGTTATTCCTACCCCTGTTCTTCTTCCTTCTTCCGCTTTCTTTCTGATCTTTTCCCATAATTTTCTCTCCACTCCTTTAATCTCTTCGCTTTCCGGGTCATTATCAATTTTGGTTATAATGGCATCGATCTTTTCAATTTCCAGATCAATAATATCATCCATCATTCGCTGAGCTTTGTGCACGTGCGACTTGAAGAGTCCGAAATTAAATTTAGCATTTTCGGTGAAAGGATTGTCCACATATCCGTAAAGGTTGATTGCCAGCAGACGGCAACTATCATATGGACATAAAGGTATTTCACCACAGGGATTTGTAGAAACGGTTTTATATCCGAGATCTGCATAACAATCTGCCACGGATTCAGCCGTTATTGTATCCCAGAAAAGAATACCGGGTTCAGCCGATCTCCAGGCATTATGAACAATTTTTTCCCAAAGTTTATTTGCGTCTATCTCTTTCTTATAAACAGGATCATCCGAGTCGATTGGGTATTGCTGAACATAAGGTTTGTTTTCAGCAACGGCTTTCATAAATTCATTATCCATCCTAACCGATACATTGGCGCCTGTAACCTTACCGGTCTCCATTTTCGCATCAATAAAGTTCTCAGAATCGGGATGCTTTATGGAAATGCTGAGCATCAGAGCTCCTCTTCTTCCGTCCTGTGCAACTTCCCGGGTTGAATTGGAATATCTCTCCATAAAAGGCACAACACCTGTTGAAGTTAGAGCTGAATTTAACACAGGGCTTCCGCCCGGCCGGATGTGAGAAAGATCGTGCCCCACCCCTCCCCTTCTCTTCATTAGCTGAACCTGCTCCTGATCTATCTTCATTATGGCTCCATAAGAATCAGAAGGACCATCATTACCAATAACAAAACAATTAGAAAGAGAAGCAATTTGGAAATTATTGCCTATCCCTGTCATCGGTGAACCCTGAGGAACAATATACCTGAAATCTTTCAGCAGCCCATAAACCTCTTCCTCACTCATGGCATTGGGATACTTATTCTCTATACGGGCAATTTCCGATGCTATTCTCTTATGCATCATATCCGGTGAATTCTCGAATAAATTACCAAAGGAATCCTTGAGGGCATATTTATTCATCCAGACACGAGCAGCCAGCTCATCACCTTTAAAATATTCCAGCGATTTCTGAAATGCTTCGTCATAGGTAAAAGTCTTCACTTCTTTTTCCGTTCGGGTTTCGTTTTTCACTTCGGGTTTCATCTTATCATCAAATAATATTCCTGTTTTTCTTGTCGAAGCCATTTCTTCCATTTTCAATTTTTTTATTAAGGAGTTACAGTCCAGTTTTTAAGCAAAATTCTTTCGGGTAAAAACGGGTATTGCAAGTTAGACATCGAAGCATTTTCAGCCAAAAAATCATTCATTGCATTATTAACAATCTGAAATACTTTTCAACCATCTTTTGTAATTTCCTCTTTTACTGTACATTACTATTAACAACTGAAAAACAGACGGTTAATCTTTTCAATACTTACAGGTCTTATTTTCTTTATTTACTTGCTTTTTAGGCCGAGACACTGAAGCTGAAGGAGTAAAATCCTTTCTCACACTAGCAGCTAAAAAAGGTAACAATAAAAAGAAAAAAAAAGCTACTTTTTTTCAAATAAACTGGAAAAAATTTGTATGTGAAAAAAAGAATTAATTTATTAGCGGAGCACAGATGCTCCCACCTCATCATTGCATTTTCCTGTAATTGTGACAAAAAAATGACAGTTTTTTATAGTGTTTGGTTCTGAATCAAACACTTGACTTTATTGTTTTGTTTTGTATATATCCTGCTATTTTTTTCCCAAGTTTAAACTAATTCTCTTTAATCCAATTATTGAAAATACTTAACAGAAGCTTATACCAGGATTGTAACACGTCAATGTTTGGAAGGCTCAATTTTTTTTAGACAGCCTCTCAGAATGTTCAATTTATTGACACTCGCATCCCCGGCTCGCCTTCGCGTAGCTTTAGCAGAGCAAGGAGTGGGTTGAACAAAAAATAAATTGTATTAACCCGCCTGGTTTGTGGAAACATTCTTTTTATAAAAATTTTAATACGAAACTTAAGTACTTAATCAATTAATTTCAGGGATTCTCTTACAATATGATCAGTAGCGCCAAGTTTAGATCTGACGTATTCTCCTGCCCGGGAAGAACATTTGTTTAATTCTTCCGGATTAGTCATTAATTCCGAAAGTTTCCGGAATAACTCATCATAGCCAGAAACTGAAAAAGCTGCTTTTTGTTCTATCATTTCGACAGCTTCCGTGAATTTTTGATAATTAGGACCGAAAATTACCGGTAAATAATAGGTTGCTGCTTCAAGTATGTTATGAATACCATTTCCAAAACCCCCACCGATATAAGCTACATCGCCGTATTTATAGACAGAGGACAAATGTCCGATTGTGTCAATGATCATAATCCGGGCCGTAGGGAAATGCGATTTATCCTCATCCATAAATCTTACCACAGGTGCTTCAAGGTTCGAAATTAGGCGGTATATCTTTCTTGAATTAATTTCATGGGGAGCCAGGATAAATTTAATATTTTTATCGCTGTTGTTAATAAGCTTTACCAGTATCTCCTCATCCTTTTCCCAGATACTTCCAGCAATGAGCACTTTTTTATCCTGTTTAAACAATTCCACCCCCGGATAATCTTTTGATACAGCAGAGATCTCATAAACCCTGTCAAAGCGTGTATCACCGCTTATACTTACATTATCATATCCTAATCCTTTTAACAAAAGGTAAGAATTCTCGTCCTGAACAAAAAGGTGTGTGAAGTAGCCCAAAAATTTCCTGTACCATCGCCCCCACCACTTAAAAAAAACCTGGTCGGACCGAAATTTAGCAGACACGAGAAACACTTGTATATTTTTCTTTTTCAGGGTTCGTAGAAAATAATACCAGAATTCATACTTAATAAAAAAAGCTACTTTAGGTTTTACCAGGTTTATAAACCTCCAGGCATTTAATCGTGTGTCAAGAGGAAGATAAGCCACAAGATCCACACCGGCATAATTTTTTCTTAGTTCATACCCAGAAGGGGAGAAAAATGTCAGAAGAAGAAATACCCCGGGTTTTTCCTTTCTGATCTTTTCAATAACAGGTCTTCCCTGCTCAAATTCACCGAGTGAAGAACAATGAAACCAGTATATATCCCGGTCATTATCATTAACACGCCTGATTCTTTTCCACAGCCCTTTTCTTCCCTTCAGCCATCTGCGGGCCTTTTCATTGAAGGGAGATACTAATATAACGATAAGAAAATAAATTCTGATGCCAATTTTATAAACGAGCCTCATCCGAATGGGTTTAAATCACAAAAATATAATTATTAAAAATGCAGGCATAAAAAATCACGGCAATAATAATTAGTCAATCTATTAATTTATTTACCTAACTTTTCATAATTCTCCGTTATTTTTACTTTCACCTGTGAAGGTTGTATTCTTCCTCTTTCCTCATATATTTTATAGCTTCCGCTGATACGAACATAAAGCACCGGAATTCCTGATTTTTGAACGAGGTTTATTCCTCCTTTTTTTCGCGATCCTTCGGCTTCTGATCGGCTTCGGGTGCCCTCAGGAAAAATTACCAATGGATTTTTATTTTCTTGTTTAAGCCGTTTGGAAATTTTATTTTGCGCTTTAATGGGCTTTGCGCGGTCGATGGTAAGGCACTCCAGCGACAATAGCCATAAGTTTATCAGGGGGATACCCAGTAATTCTTTTTTAGCCACGAAACTAACAGGGTAAGGAAAGACAGCTAAAAGGATTGGAATGTCCATAAATCCCTGATGATTTGACAGTATAACGAAATGAGGTTCATTCGGTATATTTTCAGTTCCGTCTACAATGAGTTCCGACCCTGAAAGAAATAGGGCAAACCTGGACCAGTTATGTGCACAGAACCAAATATATTTTCGTTTGGCCTTCTTCATATTTCCCAGAAAAAAAACAGGAAAGGGTATAAATAATATAATACTGAGAAACAAACTCAGCCAAATAAGAAAAAAGAATGAAACGGTACGGACCATATTATTATCATTCGTCGAAGATGGCACTTCCATCTCTTTGAATACTAAATCTTATGTTTGCTTCAACATATTCTGAAAAAACCCTTACATCCTTAACCAAAAACTTGACAAAATTTTCTTTGTAAGTCCGGAAAGTATAGACCTGACCAGGTGAAAGGGTGTCGCTCAGACTTATAAAGCTCTCCACATCCACCTCCAGGTAATTCAACCAGAAGTTTTCTGCTTCACTGAGATCATTACTTTCAAAATTCTTATAAAATCCAAAGTGATTTCCGGGTCCTGTGGAAAGTGCCATTCCTATAACCTCCCCGCTCACTTCAAGAATATTCTCGGGTATAATATCAGGAACATCCGGGCCTGAATTCAGTGAACGTACAAATTTATCCTCCTCAAAAGAAAAACCATTAACATAATATACTTCTGTTCCCAGAATTTCAGAACTGATTGTCACTTCACCTTCAGTCCTAATTTCGTCAGTTTTTTCCTCACATGCATAACAAATTGTTACGCTTAACAGGAGGAACACCATAATTCTTTTCATTATCTTTTATTAAAAATTTATTTCTCCGGATCATCAAAAGGCAGCCATGAACAATTCGATATCTTTCGATGGCAGGTTGAAAACCTTTCCAATGTATTCATCGGTAAGAATTCCATTATATATGTATACCCCATGTCGGAATCCATTATCATTTCTTAGCTTGGAAACAAGGCCTCCCGTCTCTCCCATGTCCAGCAAAACAGGCAGGAAGACATTACTTATTGCAATGGAGGCAGTTCGGGCAACTCTGGAAGGTATATTAGGTACACAATAATGGATCACTCCATACTTTTCATAAACAGGATCGGTTTGTGTTTTGCATTCGGATGTTTCCACACAGCCACCCTGGTCAATACTGATATCAACAATAACAGAACCCTTTTTCATACCCCTTACCATATCCTCAGTCACATAAAACCTGGGGCCCTGCTTTGAGAGGTGAACAGCTCCGATAACCACATCGGCAGATTGAAGTGCTTTTTTAAGCACCCTTGCATGGAACACAGAAGTATGTAAACGTGAGCCGATATTATTCTGTAACCGGTGCAGGCGATGAACCGACTGGTCGAATACTTTTACCGTAGCCCCTAGCCCTGTTGCTGCACGTAAAGCATACTCGGCTGCAGTACCTGCTCCCAGGATCACTACCTCAGTAGGGGTAATGCCTGTAGTGCCTCCCAGCATTACTCCTTTTCCTCCCCGGGTATTGCTAAGGTATTCCGCTGCTATCAATATAGAAGTATTCCCTGCAATAGTACTCATGGAACGGGTTACGGGATAACAATTCTGATCATCCTTAATCTTTTCGAAGGCAATACTGGTAGCCTTTTTTCTTATCAAGTTCTTGATCAGCTCTTTGGATTGTAAGTTTAAATGCAATGATGAAATGATTGTTTGATGAGCCCGCAATAATTCAGATTCAGCAAGAGTGGGAGCCGCAATTTTCAAAATAATATCCGCCTGATAAACCTCTTCTCTCTTATCGACAACAATACCACCTTTTTCACTGTAATCGGTATTGGTATAATTTGCAGCAAGGCCGGCATCACTCTCGATGAATACTTCATGATCATTAGCTGTAAGGATCTCAACAGCCTCAGGAGTCAGCGATATCCGGCTTTCTACTTTATGGTCTTCACGGGGCAACCCTATGGTAAGTTTTTGCTCTTTTCTGCCAACCTCAAGCATTTCTTCCTGGGGAAGGAGTTTCGAACCAATGGAATACTTCTGTTTTGGTGAACCGGGAATACTCATCGTTAAAAAATCAAATTTGTAAAGCAGCTAAAATACTACAATTCGCTTTAACAGTCAAGCGTTGTTCACAGGGTCATCGATGATAATCCTTCGTGTATTATCAGGATTGACCTCTATCAGGAGGTTAACAGTTTCAGGAGGTAAAAGTCCCTGTGCTATTTCCGGCCATTCAATTAAGCAAATATTGCCGCTATAAAGATAATCCTCATAACCAATATCGAATAATTCGGATATTTCCTTGATTCTATATAGATCAAAATGATAAATAAGCCCTACAAGAGGAGAATTATACTCATAAACGAGGGCAAAGCTGGGACTACTAACAGTTTCAGCCACTTTCAATTCATTACATATTGCTTTAATAAGTGTGGTTTTTCCTGCACCCATTTCCCCTGCAAAAGCAAAAATTTTCAAATCATTCATCTTGTCGATAAACCATCGGGCGGCCTTTTTCACCCCCCTTTCATCTTTTATTAAATAACTCTGCATCTTAAAGGCTCAATCTGATTAGAGGTATCAACATTTCTTCCATGGAAACTCCCCCATGCTGAAAAGTATTTTTATAATAATTTGCAAAATGATTGTAGTTATTCGGGTATACAAAAAAATCATTTTGCTTTGCAAATATAAATGAAGAAGAAATATTTGGTTTCGGGAGATGAATGGTGGCGGGATCCCTTACTTCGTAAACATCCGATGCTTTATAATTAAGATTCCTTCCGAGTTTATAGCGTAAATTGGAAGAAGTTCTTTTGTCTCCCACAACTTTCACAGGGTTTTCCACTTTTATCGATCCGTGATCGGTAGTAAGAATCACTTTGATCCCGTTTCCGGAAATCTGTTTCAATAGTTCAAGCAAATAAGAGTGTTGAAACCATGACGAAGTTAAAGATCTGTATGAGGCCTCATTATCAGCCAGCTCGCGGATCATTTCCATATCAGTCCGTGCATGACTGAGCATGTCAACGAAATTATAAATTATGACATTCAGATCATAATTCAGTAAATTTGATACGGAGTCAACCAGTTTTTTACCCGATCGCTGATTGCTAATCTTCTCATAATTATAGCTAACCTTTAGCCCGGCTCTTGATAAATGTTTCTCCAAAAGTTCTCTTTCCTTAAGATTTTTCCCACCCTCTTCCTCATCGAACATCCACAAATCGGGATAAAGATTATAGATCTCCTCCGGCATAAGTCCTGAGAACATAGCATTTCTTGAATATTGAGTTGCTGTTGGTAGAATTCCGCAATACATGCCTTCTTCTTCCACACGACAAAAATCAAGCAGATCTTTTTCCAGGATTTTCCATTGATCGAACCTTAGATTATCGATAAGAATAAAAAATACCTTCTCGTCATTTTTCAAAAGGGGGAAAACTTTTTTTGCGAATACCGAGGGGGAAAGTAGAGGTTTGTCTTCACTGCCCCTCTCAAACCAGCCGGCATAATTGCGCACTATAAAACGGGAAAACTCCCTGTTTGCCTCATCCTTCTGACTTATCAGTACCTCATCCATTGCTGAATCTGAGGTAAGCTGTAATTCCAGTTCCCAGAAAACCAACTTTTTGTAGATCTCTCTCCAGTCATCAAAGGAACGAGCAGAATTGATCTCCAATGTCAATTGTCCGAACTGACTCTGATAGCTGGAAGTGGTTTTTTGATTGATCAGTCTTTTGGTATCAATATTCTTCTTAATCGTTAAAAGAATCTGATTGGGATTAACGGGTTTGATAAGATAATCGGCAATTTTGGAACCAATCGCCTCTTCCATAATATTCTCCTCTTCACTCTTGGTGATCATTACCACAGGGATGAAAGGTTTCATCGATTTTATCTCGGAAAGCACGACCAGACCACTCTTCCCGGGCATATTTTCATCAAGAAATATAAGATCAAATTCCTTTTCAGCAACCAGATTTATTGCATCATCTCCATTTGTTGCAGTACTAAGGTCAAAACCTTTTTCTTCCAGGAATATGATGTAGGGTTTAAGAAGAGCTATTTCATCGTCGACCCAAAGTATTTGTATTGTTTTTTCCATCATTAAGGCTGATATATATTTTCAAAGAATACTTTGTACTTGCGGAAATCCTTATCTTCCTTCAGAGCCAAATAGTTAGTTTGTGAAATAAAAAAGACCGATACATTATCCGGATTCACATCCCTGTAGACTTCCTCAGGCAAACTCTTATAAGTTACAAAATATCTTTCAGCCATTTCAAGGTTCTCGAAAGCTTTAACAAATACAAATTGTTTATTGTTTATTTCCTCTTCCTCGATACTGAGGTTGAGTCGATTAAAGTTGTCAAGATTAAAGTTAATAAGATTAAATTTTAGTTGATTCATATCCACAACCTTGTCTGTTGCTATACCAAAAAAGAAAGTGCCGGTCGATTCCGAAGAATAAATCTCGGCGGCTTTCTCCTGGGTGTCGGCTATTTCCAGCTCAGGTGATTCCTGATAAAGATGTTCCATAAGGGAAACGGCAAATTTACTTTCTTCACTTCCGGGGTATTTATCTATTATTCTTTCAAGTTCGAAAGTCATGATTTCCTTCCCTCCGATTCTTCCCTTGGAAACCGCTCCAAGTAATTCAAATTTTGGCATCAGTTTATGTCCGGCAAACTCTGTCCGGGCGTATTCCAGGTTCTTTAAAACTTCCTGATTTTCCTGCCTGTTGAATTTTTCATAGGTTTCTTCATAGAAAAGGTTTACTCTGTTCTGTTCCTCAAGCAGTCTTTGAACATAAGCCGGATCAGACAGAATTTTTGCTCTTGGAGAATCCGGGAAGTTCCTTATAATCCAGTTTTTATAATAATTACTTTTCTCTGAATTACCCTGACGGTTATATATTTCATATAAATTATACGCAGCCATAAGTCCGTTCTCCGTATCCGGAAACCGTTCAATCACTTCAAGGAAAGTTTCAATAGCCTCATCAATATCCTTTAGTTCATTTCTGTAAACCAGACCCATATTGAAAAGAGCTACTTCAAGCTTTTGCTCTGAAACTCTCATTGCTGAATCAGTAAGTGGGATATCTTTAAGATAATATTCCCTGTTTTTGGTACTCAGGACTTTCGTTGTCTCACCTGAGGCAGAATCGGCCAATTCTCCTTCTGCAGGTTGATCAACCTCCATCAGACTCTCTTTGTTTTTCCTTCTCCAGTTATCCTCCAGTTTTCGATTGCCCCATTTCATTCTGAATTCCGGTTGCCCGGAACTTTTGGCATTCATATTATAGAAATACCAGGTACTACCCTGAGTATTATTTGCCTGTCTTGCATTATTCGTCCCCATCGCCATCCCATACTGACGGTCCAGCATTTCTTCCTGCTCGCGCTTTCTTTGTTCTTCTTCTTTTCTCACGACCTCCTCAATAATATTATCGATCGCAGCATAAAGATCTTTCTCAGGAAGCTGAGCAAGCAGTTGGAGACTGTCTTCCAGTTCATAAACTGTAGAATGTTCAACCAGGTGAGTAAGACTTGTTGCCTTCCTTGTCAATTGCTCATAGTCATCATAATCCTCATCAATATTTTGCAGAGAACTGTCATAATAGGCTTGTGAGAGAACATATTCAGGAATATCGTAATAAATATCCCCCAGGGAAACATAGGATAGCCCTTTCTGATTAGGGTTAGCCACGCTGCTGGCAACACTTAACTTGAAATTCTCAATGGCCGTCTGGGTTTTATCCTCTTTAAGAGCAATGTTTCCAAGGGCATAATAGATCTGATCCTGGAATTCCGTATTTTTTTCATCCTTCAGCATTTTGGCGAGCAGGGAGCGTATTTCTCTGGACTCCCCCGATCCGGCTTCAAATGAACTTGCCATATTGATTTTGGCATTGAATGTCATTTCATAGGGGGGATTCATTCTTATCACCTTGCGATATTTTGCGATAGTTTTTTCAGAATTCCCGGTTTCCTGATATAACTGTGCTAAAATATATGTGTAACGGATCTTGTAATGCTTGTCTTTCACATATTGGAGTGATTTCTCCAGATGAGGGATAGCCTGCTCATATTCAGATTGTTTCACATGGAAATCTGCGTAAGTGGTATACAGACCCGCTTTATATTCCTTTGGCAGATCCACGTTGCTATGTAGAGCAATTAATATTTGTTCGGCTTCCCTGTATTCTTCAATTTCATTATACGCCCTGGCAAGCCAGATCATAGCTTCAAAACGGGATTCCTCATTCGGGAAATCACTGATCATTTTCCTGAGGGTTTGAATGGCCGTTCTGAATTCATTTTTATATACATAGGCCTTCCCCATGAGGACATAATTATCATCAATCCATTTGTTATATTCTTTTTTATTGTAGAAAGCTTTTTGCTTTTCGGTCTGGATTCCCCTCCTAATGTCGGGTTTAACCGTTATGGAATGAAGAGTAATAACCTTAGTAGCCTTTTCAAGAGTCCTGTCCATATCAGACGCCACAGTCTGTGCCGTTGAGGGCTCAGAGAAATAAAATACCGGCAATAACTTGGAATAATTATCATCGAAGCCATCTTCCACCTTATTCACACCTCGCTCATAACTTTGATAACCATTAAAATAGATGTTATAGTGAGAGGTTAGATTATGATAAGTACGTGTCATCAGCGTATTCTTTTCAGTAGAACAGGCCGTAATGAAAACTATAAATAACGGTAAGTATTTAAAAATCTTATTTTTCAATATCCCTGATATTTTGTGCAATTATAACAAATAACTGTAAAACCGTCAGTATATTTTATAAAAGAGATAGAAAATATCCTTACCGGTAAAGTATAAAATTTCTTTTTAAAGGAATCCGGATCATAAACAAAATCAGGGCAGGTAAAAAAAACGCCACCGCCTGCCCTTCAGTCTCAGGTGAGAAGGGTCTGGAGGTGGGGCAAGAATGAACAGCGCTTTCAGATTGTATGTTCTTATAAAAAGATTAGCAGGGTTAAAACTGAATTACGAAAATCCGCTAAGTTTTATGAGCAATAAATATTCATCTAATCTTTCTCTCCCATATTCACCGCAATAACCTCTTTAACCTCCGGAAGTTCTTTCCGTATCGACTCCTCAACACCGGCTTTGAGTGTATGCAGACTATAAGGGCAACCCTGACAGGCACCAGTCATTTTTACTTTTACAACCAGATTATCTGTTATTTCGACAATTTCAATATCTCCCCCATCTGCCTGAAGATAAGGTCTGACCTTATCCAGCGCCCTCATGATCTTCTCCTCATTCTCTTGTTTTCCCATTTTCGTGATTAAATTAGTGTCTGTCAATAGAGTGGTGAGTCTGTTTCAGAACCGAACCGCCAATTGGCGGTGAGCTCAGCGAAGCTAATGTTCGAGATCAAGGCGCGCAAAAATTTTAAACTGCAGTATACTAATGTATTCGAG
>CAYRTD010000040.1:0-26260 GCA_964426915.1 uncultured Bacteroidaceae bacterium
GCAAAAACATTATCGACTAACTCCTATGAGCACCTTGATCTCGAACATTAGCTTCACTGAGCTCACCACCATTTGGCGGATTCGGTTATGATCCAGCCACCTGAGTAGTTAGGACAAAATTAACCCGAAGGGTTTTAACAATAATATTTCAGTGTTTTACAGCATTTTTTAGTTGCTCACATCCATTATATTGCTGACTCACTGTATGTTAAAGCTAATGATCATTCATTCCATAAACGGACAATAAAACAAACCAAACCGGATCTCATTGGTTGATTCCATACCCAAAGTTTATTATGAACCTTTACCCAAAAAAACTATTATAATGCTGGAACATCAAATGAGGATATTAAAGGCTGTGGCGGATAACGACGAGCTTTTCAAAAAAGAAATGATGAAAACCTTAACATGGCTAAATTTCAGGGAAAAAGATAAATTCTGCAGATGGCTGAATGAAAATTATCCGAAACATTATCATGATCTGAATGAAGAGGTTTCATAAAAGCTGTCGTCATGAGCTGGGAAAACTGAAACTGAAGAGAGTGGCTAAAAAGTATTTTTTAGACAGCCTCCTGTTCTATGGCCTCAATTTCTTTAATTGTCTGAATAAATCTTTCTCCTTTTCACTCAAATTTTCAGGAATTTTAACATTCAATACAACATATAAATCCCCATTATCGCCTGTCTTATTATAAGCCGGCATTCCTTTTCCTTTCATTCTCAATTTCTTACCACTCTGAGAACTTTCAGGAATCTGCAAATTCAGTTTACCTGCAGGAGTATTCACTTCCATTTTCCCTCCAAGGACAGCAGTATACAGGTCCACGCTGGTATTTATATAAAGATCTTTTCCCTGTATCTGATAATTACTGTCGGGTCTAATCTTTATTTTAATATAAATATCACCTTTTTCACCACCCCTGGGTCCGGGTTGGCCCTCTCCCTTTATCCTAAGCTCCTGTCCTTCATAAGCCCCGGGTTTTATATTGAGTTTTAATTTCTTACCCTCTACATTAAGTAACCGGGTTGTTCCGTGATATGCCTCCTCTACACTTATCTCTGCTTCAGTTTTCATATCATTTCCCTTGATGGCTCCCGGCTGACTCCCAAAGTCCTTAAACCCCCTAAAATCCTGACGCGCACCACCCATATCACCAAAAAAGGCATGAAAAAAATCAGAAAAGCCACCACCCGAACCACCAAAAAAGTCACCAAGATCTCCTTCAAACTGATATGATCCTCTTCCCCGGTTCGCTCTTGCAAAATCAGAAAAATCGTGTCCACCGGCATCGGCATGCTGATATTGTTTCCAGTTGGAACCTAATTGATCGTATTTCTTTCTCTTTTCAGGGTCATAGAGAACTTCATATGCTTCTCCGGCTTCTTTAAAGCGGTCTTCAGCATTCTTATCTCCGGGATTTTTATCGGGATGGTATTTCACAGCCTTTTTCCGGTATGCTTTTTTTATTTCCTCACGGCTGGCATTCTTTGAAACTCCCAGTATTTTATAATAGTCTTTATAGTCCATATATATTTATATTCTTTTAGCCTGATTTATTTCATAACATTAATTGTTATGATCAAAGTTCTTTTAAGAAGTGAAACCTCAATTTCAAATTCCTAAATCATTCAGCTTTAATAGTTACCACCCCTTTACTCATCAAATTCCACACCAAATTATCTTTAGCTAATAAATAATGTCAGCCTGGCCGCGAGATGATTTTAAGCAGGACTTTGAATGACATTTTGACCTGATGACGGGAAGTTAATCGGGGTAAAATCTCCACCGGTCAGCTGATGTTTGTTAATAATCAGCTTTCAGCCCCCGGGTACGAAGATCTTTTTTCTCTGGCCAATAAACCTTAACTTTACTGAAACAAAAACTATCCGCTATGCATCCTTCAGCTATAAAATCCATTAAACCGCTGGGATTCCAGTGGGAAACAAACAATCCTTTTCTTTTTTGTGTACATCACAAAGATGCTTACCCCAAAGGAAATGAGGAAATGGGACCCGATGTCTCTCTTGCAGGAAGAAGTATTGGTCACGATTTCGTTCCGAAAGACGGGTGGCGGATGTATCATGGTGGAAAGATCCCCGGATTTCCGGTACATCCCCATAGGGGATTTGAAACCATTACAATCGTGCTTCAGGGTATGGTTGACCATGCCGATTCCCTTGGTGCAGCCGGTCGTTACGGACCGGGTGATGTGCAATGGATGACCGCCGGATCAGGAATACAGCACACGGAAATGTTTCCTTTACTTCATCAGGACAAAGAAAATCCACTGGAGCTATTTCAGATCTGGTTGAATCTTCCTTCTGCTGATAAATTCGTGAATCCTTATTATACAATGTTGTGGAAAGAAGATATTCCTGTCATCAGTTACGGAGAGAAAACCGGACCAAAGACTGAGATCACACTGATAGCCGGAGAACTGGAAAATACCAACGCCCCATCGCCCCCTCCCGACTCATGGGCAGCAAAGAAAGATAATAATGTGTCCATTATGCTTATTCGCATGGACCCCGGTTCAGAATGGAATTCACCCGCTTTACATTATGAGATTGATCGCTCCGTATATTTTTACCGGGGAGAAGATATTAATATAAATGACCAGGATATACCTCCTTATCAGGCCGTACAAATGGAGAAAGAAACCGCAATTAAGATCAAAAACGGAGCGGAAGAATCTTACTTATTATTGTTAGAGGCCCGTCCCATCCGGGAAACCGTAGTTCAATACGGTCCCTTCGTTATGAACTCCAGGAAAGAGATTCAGGAAGCATTCGAAGATTACCGCAAAACAGAATTTGGAGGATGGCCCTGGCACCGTTCCGATCAGGTTCACGACAGAACCCTGGGCCGTTTTGCAAAATATGCCGATGGAAAAGAGGAGATAAAATAACATTGAGGTGAAAGGTTTAATATCTATATCAGTATTTAGAGACAACCCACTTTCCATTATACTCTATTCACTCACCGGAGCATCCTTCATATTATGATGTCCAGCTTATCGAGATCTTTTTCACCCGGTTCCGGTGAGAGAAATTTCTCAGTACCCGGGAGTAATTGTATGATGATTATTGTTCCGGATATGTAATAATGATATTATTCTTTGTATGTTTTGCGATGCTTCTATTCATAAAACTTTCAAACCTCCGGCTGTAGGAAAAACTCTTTTTTCGGGAATTCACAAATACCAACAGATCTGAAGCAGACTCTTTAACCGCAGGGATAGCTTGTTTATCAGTATTTTCGATAGCAGTTTTACTTACCTGAAAATATTTCAAATTGTTTTTCTGCTCAGCGTATCTGAGTATAGCATTTTTTGTTGATTCGGATTCACTATAAACCGTAATCTTAAGCACCATTTTTTTTGTGAAATAAATGATCGTATCCAGCCACAGCGCAAAACCTTCTTCAAATTCCGCATTTTCTGTACACATGAGATGGATCCTGTTAACCTGACGGAAGTCCGATGGTGTTTTCACCACCAGTAACATTCTCCCGGTCTTTTTAAGAAGATTACCCAGCACATCTCCAAATAAAATATGAAAAGGAGTGGAATGTCTGTTCCATCCCATTACAATTGCCGTAGCCACAATCTCTTCTGCCGCCCTAACTATACCATTGGTCACATTATCATCGATACGGGAACCTGTTTCAAATTTAACATCCGTATGCAGAGATTCAATAATATTAAGAATCTCTTCCTGGGTTTCATTTATTCTGGCTCTCACCTTTTTCTTCTGGCTAAAAACAGTGAGCGGATATATCGGAATGCCTTCATCATCCTTTTTTATCAACACGGCAAATTCCAGCAAATTTTCCATGTTTGCGGGGTTTGCCACAGGAACCAGTATCTTTTGTTTCATCCCTTTATCGGGTGAGATGGTATTATTTTCCTTCAACTGAATCTCCTTACCTGCTTTTTGTGTAACATAAGAACTGGCAATGCTGGTAACCAGAATAAGGATAACGGTATTGTTCAAAACAGCTTCACTTACAAGATCCATATTGAATGCGATCAGAATAATGGCTATTGCTGAAGCAGCCCTTGACAGGCTTAGTCCGAATAATAAGTTGGTTTCAGCCTTTGATATACGAAAGATCATTTTCCCAATCCAGGCAGCAAGGTATTTACTCAAAAATGCAAGAACAATGAGAACAATCAGTACTCCGATTTGTCTGGGTTCGTCAATATAAACCCTGAAATTTGCCAGAATACCGATTGAAATAAGAAAGAAAGGAATAAACAGATTATTCCCCACAAATTCTATTCTTTTATAAAGGGGAGAAGAGTTTATAATCTGACGGTTGAGTACCAGTCCGCTGAAGAAAGCCCCAATGATAGGCTCTATATCCAGAAGCAAAGCAATTACGGCAGAAATGAACAATATAACAAGAACGAAAATATACTGCACACCCAGATCACCCTCATACTTATTCAAAAAGATACGTGATATCCGGGGTACAATCAGGAATATTATGACAAAAAGGATCGAGAAATTCAGTAAAAACATTAGAAGGTTATCCAATTGAAACCCTCTGCTTGCAAAATCGGTAATTAGCTCCATAGAGAGAAGAGCAAGAATATCGGCGATGATGGTAGCTCCTACAGTAACCGTAACGATCGATTTGTTAACAATACCCAGTTTCCCGAGTATGGGATATGATACCAGGGTGTGAGTGGACAGCATCGCCCCAATCAACCAGGAAGCAGGAATACTGTATGAAAGCAGGTGCCGGCTGACGAAAAAACCCAGAAGAAACGGAATTACGAATGAAGCCAAACCGATAAAGATACTCTTGATTTTATTTTCAATGAAATCAATAAGATCAATTTCAAGTCCTGCCAGAAACAAGAGGTAAAGTAATCCCATAGTACCTAACAGACTAAATTCCAGATCGGGAGATACCAGATTAAAACCATGGGGTCCGATAAGAGCACCGCTAAGCAACAGTCCTGCTATGGAGGGGATGCGGATTCTTTCAAAAAAAACCGGACCGATCAGCAATAATACCAGCATCAGTGCAATGATAATGACAGGTTCGGTTAGAGGTATATCAATATTGAGAAAAACAAACATATGATTTGGCGTGTAAGCTTCTTAACCGGTTCAATAAAAACAGATGATAGAATAATTAGTGTCTGTCCATAATGTCCGATATCTGCGTTGCTGCAAAAATTTAAAATCCTCGAATACATTAGTATACTGCGGTTTAAAATTTTTCCGCGCCTTGATCTCGAACATTCTGTTCCGATAGCTATCGGAACAGACACTCGACTTTATTGACGGACACTAATTATACAAAGGTAAAAAAATCCTCCCCATCCAATAATTTTTTCAAGTCTGAACAGATAATACAACATGGGAAAACCTAATAATGGAAGGCGGGAAAACAATAAAAGAATTTTTTAAATTGAATTATCTGATTTCCTAGAGAGAACCACTATATTGGATAGTGTATATGAGATTAATAATGACTATCTTTGCAGTCTTTTTTACAAAAAAACAGAATTAAGAAAGGTAGCGAAGGATGATTACAGTTTCAAATTTAAGAGTACAGTTTGGTAAACGGATTTTGTTTCAGGATGTAAATATGAAATTTACAGCTGGGAACTGCTATGGAGTGATAGGAGCTAACGGTGCAGGAAAATCAACATTTTTAAAAATTATTTCGGGAGAAATGAGTCCCACAGCAGGAAACATTAGCTGTGGAGCCGGCGAAAGGCTTTCGGTTTTAAACCAGGATCATAATGCTTTTAATGAATACACGGTGCTTGATACAGTTCTCAAGGGGCATCAGCAGCTTTGGTCTCTTATGAAAGAAAAAGAAGCCATTTATTCCAGGGAGGATTTCTCAGAAGAAGACGGAATAAAAGCAGCGGAATTAGAGGAGAAATTCGCCGATCTTAATGGTTGGAATGCAGAAAGTGACGCGGCAACTCTTTTGAGTAATCTGGGGATTAAAGAAGAATTTCATTACAGTCTGATGAAAGATATGAGCGGAAAACAAAAAGTAAGAGTACTGCTGGCCCAGGCACTTTTTGGGAAACCGGACAATTTACTGCTTGATGAACCAACCAATGATCTTGATTTGGAGACCGTGATCTGGCTGGAGAACTATCTTTCCAATTATGAAAATACTGTACTGGTTGTTTCGCACGACAGGCATTTCCTTGATGCCATAAGCACCCATACCGTTGACATTGATTTTGAGAAAATCCAGCTTTTTGCAGGAAATTACAGTTTCTGGTATCATAGCAGTCAGCTTGCGCTAAGGCAGCAACAAATGCAAAATAAAAAAGCCGAAGAAAAGAAGAAAGAGCTCCAGGAATTTATCAGACGCTTTAGTGCAAATGTTTCCAAGTCGAAACAAACCACCAGCCGTAAAAAGAT
This sequence comes from uncultured Bacteroidaceae bacterium, assembly GCA_964426915.1. Classification (GTDB taxonomy): domain Bacteria; phylum Bacteroidota; class Bacteroidia; order Bacteroidales; genus CAYRTD01. The sequence continues at coordinate 6,409 of CAYRTD010000040.1, forward strand.
GATCGAGAAGCTTGCCATAGAAGATATTAAACCCTCAACCCGTAAATACCCCGGCATAATATTCAATCCGGAGCGGGAGCCCGGCGATAAAATTTTAGACGTTAAAAACCTTTGTGCAAGCACTGATACGGGAGTTTTATTTAATGATTTGACCTTTACAGCCGATAAAGGCGATAAAATCGCTTTTCTTTCCCGCGACACACGGGCCATGACTGTATTATTTGAAATTATAAACGGCCGACGGAAGGCAGACAAGGGCACCTATGAGTGGGGGCAAACGATAAAACCCGCATATTTACCACTGGATAATTCGGAGTACTTTAACAGTAAGTTAAGCTTATTTGACTGGCTTTGTCAGTTCACTACAGATACTACAGAAGTTTATATCCGTGGTTATTTAGGAAAGATGTTATTCTCCGGGGATGAAATTTATAAAAAAGTAAATATCTTATCGGGAGGAGAAAAAATGCGTTGCATGATTTCCCGAATGATGCTCAGCAATCCGAACGCACTGATACTCGACACCCCCACCAACCATCTTGATCTTGAGTCTATACAGGCTTTCAATAACAATTTGGTCAAATTCCCCGGCAACATATTTATGGCATCGCACGATCATGAGTTCATTCAATCGGTAAGCAACAGGATCATTGAACTGACCCCGAATGGCATTATAGACAAATTAATGGATTATGACGATTATATTGAGGATGAAAATATTCAGGCTCTGAGAGAAGAAATGTATGAGGGGAAAATTCAGTTTGTTTAGCTGAGGGTGTGTGTTTTGAATAACACGACCGTCTTTTCTTAAACAACCCTAAGGGTCGGGACCCTTAGGGTTGTTTAAGAAAAGACGGATGGCAGCATCGACGATAAAATGTTGTTTATCAATTCATTAAGGCGTTTTTGCAATTGTCCCGAAACGACAACCTTTCGACCTGATGATAGTTGAAGAAGAAAAAAATGGTTTGTGGAAATGGACCGATCTGTTGCAAAAATTTTACGTACAGGTACATTCAATTACACTGCCCTATCTTAATAACAAACTGGCATTCTCAATAACCGCCACACTACCCTTCTCTTCATTCAAAATATGCCGGATCATTTCCGGGCTGGATTTGCTGACGTTCAAAAGCCTGCAAAGCTGCTCATCAAGGGAGGTCAGCATGGTTATGTGAATCCTTCCGGTCTTTGTCATCATGGAAAGCGCAGTTCCTCCATTACCTTCATATTCCATATCGAGCATGGTATAAGCCTTTTCAAAACTTCCGCTTTCAAAATATTTCAGAAAGTAATCAGATGCGATACCATCGATGCATTCAGACAAAATGATGAGCCGGCCACCGGTCTTTACAAATGAAGCTGCATTATGGATGGATTTATGTGCCTGAATGAAGTTAATATCCTTAGGATATCCTCCACTGGAAGCGATAACCAGATTGTAACTCTCATCCAAACCTGAGCGGTAAAAACTATCATGAATTTTGCATGCTTCTTCAAACTCTTCATACGATTTACCTACGAGAAGATCGGCTACTTCACCCTTACTATTTAACAATCCATGAATAGAAATTTTGGGAGGCATCATAGCATCAATCTCTTTTAGATCTTCCGATACCGGATTTCCCTCCAGATTTCCGGGCTGGCATCCTCCGGAAAGGGTTTTGTTTTCCCGGTCAAGAAACAGACTGTGATTTTTATATATTGAACGTCTGTCGGCCAATCCCGGGAATATTAACTTACGCCCTCCACCATATCCAGCAAAATAGTGATGGGTCAATGCTCCAAAGGTGATAAGCAGTCTGCTGGCAATGGCATCCCTGTTCACTTTTACCGGAGTTCCTCTGCTGGTTGTGCCAAGCTGGATCAGTGCCGACTCATCATAGCAATCGTGATGAATGAAGGTATATTCTTTATATACCTCACCATAACTCTGAAAACTCTCTTCTTCCGTTTGTCTGGGATGTGTTCCGTAAGCAATATAAAAAGTAATATTTTCTTTCCTGCTTCCTTTGCTTTCCAGCACTTCAATAAGCCAGGGAAGGTATTCCGGATATCCGCACAGACGGGTTTTATCCGCAACAATAATACCTACATTCAAATAAGGATCATCATTTCCGGGTAAGCTTTTAATTAGCTGTTTCTTAAAGCTGTCTTTATCCAGTGAAGAAACAGGATCGCGGACTCTCAGATTTGCAGCCTGAGCCGGCATGTCAAATTCCAGGCTTTGTTTTCCGTATTTAAGGGATTGCTTCATAGTTTGGTTTGTGTACTTCTATTCTTCATTATACTTGAGGCTGTCTAAAAGTAATAATCATAAAAAAAATACTTTTTAGACACCCTCTTTTTTCAGATTTCATAGCCAATATTTCAATTTCTTACCCTAACCGGATACTCCGGTCTTACATATTCTTTTGGAGGGTTTTCCTCCAGTTCTTCCATGATGATCTCGATGGCCTTCTCCAGCTGAGGATCATGACCCTTTATGACTTCAGAAGGGCTTTGTTCAACTTCAATATCAGGCGGAACACCCACATTTTCTACAATAAATCCGTCTTCAGTCCAAATGGCTACATTCGGGGCCGTCACATAACCTCCATCCATAAGTACGGGAAAACCAAGAGTGCCGACAAGTCCTCCCCATGTGCGTTTGCCTACCAGTGTGCCAACGTCAAATTTACGAAACATCCATGGAAGCATATCTCCACCGGAACCTGCCAACTCATTAATGAGCATTACTTTAGGACCCTGGATGGAGGCGCTGGGTGTCTTAAGGTCATTTGCGTATCGCATGTTCCAGTGACTTTGAAACGGGCGTGTGAGGATATCTATATAATAATCGGCAATGAGTCCTCCCCCATTGAATCTTTCATCCACAATAATGGCCTTTTTGTCTGCCTGGGGAAAAAAGTAACGTTTGAAATACTCATGTCCCTGTCCTGCAGTATTTGGAACATAGACGTACGCCACCTGTCCGTTCGTGGCATCATGTACCTTTTTCAGATTCCCTTCAACCCAGTCACGGTTTCGAAGATCATACTCATGTCTTACAGGTACTACATGGATTATTCTTGATCCGCTGCCATCAGGATTCCGCCCCACTTCCAGTTCCACAATCTTACCGGCTGTATTTTCAAAAAATCTGAAAAAGTTCTCCTCTGCTATCACTTCTTTTCCATTCACTGAAAGTATATATTCACCTACCTCAACATTTAACCCAGGTTCGGTTAAAGGAGACCGCATGCGGGGGTTCCAGTTCAAGCCTTCGTATAACTTACTAATCCGGTACCGGTTATTGTTTACAGTATAATCGGCACCCAGTAGACCGCCGGGAACCCTGTCCGGATCTCTTAAACGTTGGCCGCCACCCACTCTGTGATGCCCTACTGCCAGTTCACTGCACATCCACTGTATCACTCTGTTTAAATCGTTTCGGGTTACAACATGAGGCAGGAATTCTGCATACTTTTCTTTCATGGCCGGCCAGTCTGTACCATGCATACCAGGATCATAGAAATAATCCCTGTTTATCCTCCAGGCCTCCCCGAAAATTTGTTTCCATTCATCAGCCGGGACGATTCTGACTTCAAATGCTCCGGTATTTATAACATTTTTCCCTGGTTCAGGCTTTGCTCCTGCATCGGTAATTCCCCAGACACTTCCTTTCCGGTATAACATCTTATTACCGTCTGCTGAAACATGAAAGCCATCAATTTCAGCTACATCTTTGTCTTCTCGGTCCTTGATGGTAAATTTTTTAAGGCTTCGGCTGCCATTTTTATTTGAAATATAAAGAAGTTCTCCTTCTTTGGGCGACTGTAGCATATCATACTGCCCTGACTCCACAGGAAGCGCAACGATCCTGTTTTGAATATCCTCAAAATCAATCTTCAGACTTTCTTCTTCTGTTTTGTCCTCTTCATCTTTTTTCTTATCTGCATTTTTTTCTTCCTTTTCTTCTTCCATTATTTCTTCCTCATCACTTTCCTTTGCAAAAGGATTGATGGTTTCTTTCTGAAGAGTTACCAGGTAAATATTATGTGTCATTTCCATATCTGCACTTGAGAGATCAAACCAATTAACTACAGGGCCGGCATCTGTACTTGCAAGAAAGTACAAATACTTTCCTCCCCTGTCAAAAACCGGTTCAGTAACATCGCTTAATCCGTCTGTCAATGCGTACGATTTATTTTCATCAACAGAATAAATAAAGGCCTGGCGGAAATTAGTATTCGTCATACGGTTATAAGCTATCCATTTTGAATCCGGCGACCAGCTTCCGAAAAGATCACGAAAAGGACCGGGAACATAAAGATCATCATTATCAAGTTTATTAATTTTTCCTGTGGCAATTTCGAGAACATAAAGGTTTCTTCCATTATCTACGTAGCTAAGGTATTCGCTATCGGGTGACCAGTGCAAACCGGAATAGAAACCCGATCCTTTTAATTCCAGTTCCCGGTCACCCTTCTTACCGATACGGGATCTGATATTTAATTTATATTCTCCTGAAGCATCGGTAAACCATGCGATGCTTTTACCATCGGGCGACCATGCCGGGGACCTGTCATGGGCACCGGTCGACTGAGTAAGGTTCCGCGGATCTCCTTTATCGGCAGGAGCTGTCATAATCTCCCCTCTGTAATCGAATACTGCTCTTGCACCTGAAGGAGAAATGTGGGCGTGGCGGATATGACTATCCCCTTTAACATACCGTGGCCTAAGCTCCTGGAGATCGGTAGCGATCCCAACAGTTAGTTTTTTTGCATTATTCTCTTTTGTACTATAGGTATGAAGATAGCCGGCCTGTTCAAATATTATCTTTTCACCATGATGTGTTGCACTAACGACAGGAAAATCTTCATAAAAACTATGTTGTTCTATCGCATTGCTGTTTATATCATAGGAGAACAGATTGAATTCTCCGTTTCTGTCACTTAGGAAATAGACCTTCTCTTCTATCCACATTGGATGAACATCATTACATCCGCCTTCAGGTTTTGGGATCTCGCTTACAGAATGATCTTCAAAAGAAAAAAGATATATTGTAGAGATGGTCCCTCCCCGGTAATTTTTCCATTGCCTAAAGGCGTCGTAATAAGGAGTGTAGGCCATCATTTTTCCGTCGGGAGAATAATTTGCATGAAACGCATGGGGTATAACCAGTTTTTCCGGATGGCCACCTTCAGTTGATATGGTAAAAAGCTGCATAAAGCGGGTGGTGAAGACTTCTCTTTGAGAGAGAAACAAAACCTCCTCCCCATTCGGTGTAAATCCGCTGCACAAATCCCTGCCGGGATGCCAGGTAAGTCTTTGTGGAATTCCTCCTTCTACCGGAACAATGAAAAGATCGGTATTTCCATCGTATTCTGCACTAAAAGCAATAAGGGACCCATCGGGTGAAAAATAGGGTCGTGACTCAACCCCCTCATCAACAGTCAGTCGCCGCGGATAACTTCCATCGACATTGGCTACCCAAAGGTCGTTATCATAAATGAATGCGATATGAGAGTCACTGATGGCAGGTTCTGCCAATAAACGTGTGTCCACTTTATCGATGCTCCAAACATTGCCCTGACTAACAAAAAGAGTTAAAAGGCCTAAAAAGAATAATTTAAGAATTTTCATGAGGATGGTTTTTAAGGTTCGTGAATAAATTGGGTGAATGAATTTAAGGAAAAAATATGAATTTGGAAAAGAAAGGGCAGATGTAAAAGTGAAGAGAATAAAAATCAGGAAATCCTCTTATATAGCCATTGGTACTAAACAACCAGCAAAGTTTGGAAAAAACCCTTCATTAATCTGATATAAATATGCCAGAAAAGGCAATTCACCCTCACTGAAAATCCAGACACTAAACCCAGAATCAGTTATCTCCATTATTCTCGTTACTCCAGTTTCCCGATCTGAAATCCTATCCAATCAACTCATTCACCGCTCCTACAATTTCATTTTGTTTAAAGGGTTTTTGAAAGATCCTGTCGGCACCGAAAAGTTTGGCTGTATTCAGGTAATCGTCCGCTGAAACGCGTCCGCCTCCTGATATAGCAATTATCTTAAGTTCAGGTTTAAGTTGTTTCATTTCCCTGATTGTTCCAAGTCCTTCTTTTTCGGGCATGATTATATCAGAGATTACCAGATCTGCAGAATTTTCCCTGAACAGGTTTAAACCCGTAACCCCATTTTCAGCAAGATCTACCTCATAACCCGCACGTTCCATCATTTTCTTTAACATCATTAAGATGTATGGTTCATCATCAATTATCAATATTTTTTTCATCCTGTTTTCTGTTTAACGGAGGATTCTGTTAACACATCATGAATCTGTTTACTGAAGTCGCTAATTATAAGAGGCTTTAAGAATATTTCCGAAATTCCCAGTTTGGTTTTTGCATCTTTTGGCAGGGATTCAAAATAACCGGTTATTATGATCGATTTTAGGTCAGGTCTGATTTTTTTTGCCTTGGCAATAAGCTCTGTACCTAGCATTTTCGGCATAGACTGGTCTGTTACAAGGAGATCATATCTATTCGGATTACTTTTGATCTCGTTAAGAGCAGTTATCCCGTCTGTACGAATATCGACGACATACCCCAGCGTTTCAAGCATCTTTTTACCCATATAGGTGATCTCCTTTTCGTCATCCACAAATAAAATACAACCATTGCCTTTATTCTTTTTCACCGGATCGGTCTTGACAACAACCGGTGACGAAGAATGCCTTGGAAGGTATATCCTGAATGTTGTTCCAACTCCCTTTTTACTATCCACTTCAATGAATCCTCCGTTATTGTTCACAATACCATGAACTACCGACAATCCAAGACCTGAACCTGTACCCACTTCTTTGGAAGTGAAAAAAGGTTCGAATATTCTATCCTTGGTTTGCTTATCCATACCATGACCTGTATCAGAAACCAGCAGACAAACATAAGTTCCTTTTTTAACTTTTGAAGATCGCTTTACATCTTTTGAATTAAAATCCCTGGCAAACAATTTCACATTAAGGATACCGCCTTTTGCCAGCATTGCATGATATGAATTAGTAAAAAGATTCATTACGATCTGATGCATCTGTGAAGCATCTGCAAGAACAGTTCCGCAGACCGGATCCAGTTCCTGTCTTATTTCAATATTGGATGGAAAAGAAGCTCTTGTGAGGTTTAGGGCCTCAATAACAATTTCATTGAGCTGAAGAGGTTTTTTATCAAAATCAACCTGACGACTAAAAGTCAGTATCTGCTGTACCAGATCTTTTCCTCGGAGGGCAGCATTATTTATCTGCTCTATATCGTAGCGTAGTGTACTTTCCATAGATAATTCCTCAAGGGCCATTTCGGTATATCCAAGGATGGGTGTCAGAATATTGTTAAAGTCATGGGCAACCCCTCCGGCCAAAGTTCCTATAGTTTCCATTTTCTGTAATTGAAGAAGCTGGGATTCCAGCCTGACTTTTTCCTTTTCTTCCTGCTTTCTCATCTCAATCTCTTTCTTTAGATCTTTATTCGCCACAGTCAGCTGTTTTGTCCGGTCCTCCACCCGTTTTTCGAGTGCATTATTTGCGGCCTTTACTTTTTCCTGTTCATTTTCAAGCAATACTCGCATATAAAAATCCCTTCTGGAAGAAACTTCCATGAAATAACTGATAAACATACCGATAACATTCGCACTAATGAAAAAATAATTATTGTTTGTCAGAATATGCCCGGGGGTATCGAGTAAAAAAATAGCAGCTATCTCGTAAGTCAATACGATCGACCAGCCCGCTAATGAAGCATAAATAAATCGTGCCCTGATAAATGTATAACCAAAAATAAATATTAAGATTAATCCTGCATAATAGGTGTAATGATTTGCCATTCTGGCAGCGAGGACTATCATTACAATAATGCCAAGCCCCGTAACATACATAATTCCAGCAATTACGGGTTGCATTAGCTTTTTGAAAGATGAGGTATAAGAAAAAATGAGTACAATGATGAGAATAGGGGTCACCATTCCAAATCTGATTGCCCAAAAAATATTCTTAAGATCCGGAAGTATTTGAGCATCCAGGATAGCAAAAACATCGTAGAAAAATATGGCAAGGATCAGTGAAAACCGGAATGGGTTTAAGGAGCGGTTATAATAATCTTCCAGATATACTTGTTCATATTTTTTTAGTTTTCCCGAAAAGGCGAGAGTAAATCGATTGAGTTTCCAATCCTTAATTGCCGAGTTTGGCAGTCCCAGCAAGTTCCATTTCTTATTTTTATTTTTCTCATCAGCCATAGGATTTTGCTTATTTAGTGTCCGTCAATAAACTCGGGTGTCTGTTCCGATAGCTATCGGAACAGAATGTTCAAGATCAAGGCGCGCAACCGCGTGTCGCTGAAGCTTTCCGCGATATTGGACATTATGGACAGACACTATTTAATATGCAAAAACAAATTTACACCAAGCTCTTCTTTGTCCACCCTGATGTTTTCCTCTTTGATCCCGGCATCTAAGGCAATTTTTATTAACTCAAATTTGGATCTGTGATTAAGATACCAGTCCGAAAGCACCTCCATTAATCGCTTAGTGGGATTGGTAAGAGAAAAATTACCAATAATAAATTCTCCCCCATCCGTAAGAAATTTGTAATATTTATTGATCATATATGCAAAATGCTTTTGCTTAAAATAATCAAAGAGGCCGGCACTCCATATAAGATCATACATATGAATAGGCTTATACCTGAGTACATTAACCCTGAAATATTTTACGGAACCATCAAAGTCATCGTTCTGTTTCCTGGCAAAATCGATTGCATTCTGATCGAAATCAACGAGGTTGAATTCTATTCTACTATCAGGATTATTCAGGAGATATTCATGTACATCGGTTGCAGGACCGCTTCCTAATATCAGAACCTTCAAGTTATTCTTTCCTGATTTATCGAGTTTATGACAGTGATCCAGAAAATATTGTTTCCGGTTCCTTACTGCATGAGCACCTGCCTGATCCTGAAAAAAACGATCCCAGTTACTGAACTGTGGATCAGGATTTACATAATCCTTATAGATATTGTGGATAATTTTGAAATCGCCGGGATAACCAAAGGGTTTAACAAAACCATGACCGATGAGTGTATTTTCGTTAAGAGCATCCTGAATAATCGCTCTGAAATGAAAAAGTTCATCATCACGTAAATTATTAACAATTCCGGTAAAATCGGCATAGTCTGCTTCTTCCGGACCTCCTTTTTTTACAAGGGATGCCAAATACTTTTGTGCCTCTGATGGAATTGTAGTGACGGTACTTTTAGAGTTTATATCTTCCATTATTTATAGTAAGAAATAGTTAGGGTCTGTCTATCAAATTGAATGTTTGGTTCAGAATCAGGCTTGTGAACTTACTGAAGCAAATGTCCGATAGCAATATACACAAAAATTTTAACCTTCAGTCCCCTTTTCGGATGAGGGATAAAAATTTTTCCACACACCCCGTAAAAGAACGGGAGCAGGCCGGCATGCCGTTGCACTGGCCATCCTGAGGCGGGCAGTCTTGATCTCGAACATTAGTTTCGCTGAACTCACCGCCATTTGGCGGATTCAGTTATGATCCAGACATTCTACACGATTGACTGCCCCCTGGTTAGATCAATGTTAATCCAAAGATAATAATATCATTTTTAATCATTCATTTTATTTACGGGAAGTTTTCAACGAGGTTTCAAAATTTGATGCTGAAGCATAACTAAGAATAGGGAAAAAATGGGACAATTTCGGCGATTCTGCAAATCACAAAAATACAGGGATGAAAAACGGGAACCCTAAAATTCATAACCCAAACCCACAGATCCAAAATGAAATAATGCAAAATTATATACCTCATTCACGTCAGCACCTCCTTCAAGAAACCTGTAACCCGCTTTTAGAGAAAAGTTTTCGGTTAGGTAATATCTGCTCCCGAGAAAAAAATCAAATGCCCTGCCAGGACCTCCGGCTAATCCGTCTCCTTCCAGAAGCATTTCCCATTTGTCCATCTTATATGAACCATATAGATGAAGCAATGGAACGAAACCCACATCATCCTTTTTTGCATTGCGATCATCAGTACTCAGCTGCACCCTTGCATCCCGGATCTTGGCAGTGAAACCCAGCCGAAAAGTCCATTGCGGACTTTTCACAATATCCCTGGCATAGGTAAGCCGGTAACTATTAAATTTATAATAGCCATTAATTTGTCCCTGCGGAAACAGAACGTCCTGAAAGCTTATATTGAAATGTCCACTTCCTTCGTAATTAGCATCCAATGGTGCATAAAGAAGAAAAATGTGATTCTTTTCCGCAAAGGTATAAGCCAGGGTGAGCCTTATGGGGATAACTAATCCCTGTAGTTCAAAGTCTTCCGTAAAGCTAAATTCAGTGGCAGATGGGGTATTAGGGATCCGGATATCATTATAACCTTCAAAAACCAGTCCGCTCTCTATGCCTAGTTGAAACTGAGAACTGGCAGTTGTGAAGGAAAAGCCTAAAATAAAAAATAAAATAGATTTTTTCATTGGACCAGATTAGAGAGTTTTTACCTTATGCTTAATAATTTCAGAAATAAGTTACATTCTAAGCGAAGAACATATGTATAATCATTAGAGTAAGGATTAAGCAGGAATAATGTTTTCTTTCCAAAGTCTATTTTATCTTTTTGTAAAATTAATTTGCCTGCTTAACATTATTAATTTTAAATATAAGGTGTTATTTATCTGAGGTTTAGTCATGATCTCACCATTGCTATTTCTGGGATTATTTTTACCGGTAATATTCTCTTCAAATGAACAATTGGAGAATTTTTATTCTTAATAAGAGAAGAGAATAAATTCATTTAAGATTGTAGAAAGTTTATGAGTAATAAAACAAAACCCCGTATTGCAGGCTTACGTTCCATCAAGCTGGAAACTGGTCCCGGAACTTATTTTTGGTGTTCATGTGGTAGAAGTTCCAACCAACCATTCTGCGATGGCTCGCATGTGGGAACCGATTTTCAGCCCATGAGGATAGTTATTGAGGAGAAGAAACTTATTAAATGGTGCTCGTGCAAGTATACAAAAACGCCTCCTTTTTGTGATAATAGTCATAGGGAATTACCTGGGTATAAGACGAAGGGGGAAGAAGAGATTGGAGAAGGGTGACTTTGAGGTTCCAACAAGAGAGCAGTGTATTCCGGCTTGTAGTATGAAACAGTGCCACCGGAGTGAAAGCGACGTGGATTTTTTTTCCGTCCACACCCTAAGGGTCTAGACCCTTAGGGTGTGGACGAAATCCGAGGCCTTCAATTCGCTGAATATCTATCACTTAAAAAAACAACCTTTCCTCCAAATGTGGGAAAATTTCGAAAAATTACATTTTTGGTTAAACATCATTATCCGGGTAAATTATCAAAGTAATAACGATAAATTCTTAAGGTAAGATAAAAATAAAGAACCTCCATCTGAAGTTATAAAAAGCCTAACTTTGTGTTTGTCTTTAATGCCCGATATCTGCGTTGCGTTGTTTTTTAAGTGATACAAGGAACAATTTTACGGACTTTGAATCCGCTATAGCTCTCCACGACCGCAGAAGCTCAGCAGGAACTCCAGTGTAGTGGTTCGGAGCTCAATGCAAGAGTAAGGGAGTGGCTATGGGAGTACAGTCGACGAAACCAGTATAACTCTGAGATCCCGATTGCTTCACAAAGGGATCAGTTCGACTTAGTAATTTCAGTTCCCGAGCCTCCACCCCCGGAATACGGGGGCATAAAGCGGAAATTACAAGTTGTTAATTATCAAGGAGATGATTAAGCTTGTCATCAATAAGTATCGGGATTTCTGAAATCACTGTCTCACTGACTTAAGGATCTAAAAAATTTCGCTCATTTTCCTTTTATACACCTCATAATCATTTTCACTGAAAAGAACGATTCGGATGGTTTTAACATTTTTAAGCGTCTCCGCATTTTCTTTTATGGTTTTCAGAGCTATCTCAGAAGCTTTCTCCAGAGGATATCCGAAAGCACCTGTAGAAATTGAAGGAAAAGCAATGGATTCAATTTTTTCCTCATCTGCAATCCTGAGTGCATTACGGTAACAATCAGCCAGCAACTTATCTTCCGGTTTATTTACCCCATATACCGGTCCAAGACAATGAATTACATACTGATTGGGAAGCTCAAATGCACTTGTAATAACAGCTTCACCAGGTTTAATGGGGCCAAGAGGCTCGCTCTCCTCCCTGAGCATCGGTCCTGCAGCCCTGTGAATAGCTCCGGCAACTCCCCCACCGGGTTGAAGTTGTGCATTGGCAGCATTTACTATGGCTGTAACATCATCCTGTTTCACAATATTGCCTTGCACAAGTTCAATTTCAATGTCGCTGATGGTTTTTTTCATATTCCTGTTTTTTTAATGGTTCGATGTTTGGATCCATGCATTCTTGCAGTTTCCTGATGATATCACATTCCCGGATTCTCCCCTCATATTCCTTCAAAAGGTATTCATTTATGAAAAGAATCAGGAAAAATAATTAACCCTATAATTCAATATGCTTTCAAGTAATTTTTCGCTAATCTCAAAACCATAGTTATTCTTTAAAAAAGATTTGGCAGCATTCAAATCCTTTTCGAGCATATCTCCCTTGTGCAGGAATTCGAGAACATCTTCGGTCACTGCCCATGGATAGATAAGCCATTTCCATTCATGAAGTTTTTTGGCTTTGTAATCTGCTTCAAACTGTGTATTATCTTTCTCGTGCATAACAGCTGTTTTGACCAGTTTGGCTGAATCCAGAACACCGTAGACCACTTCAAGACTTTTGCCTGAATCATTTACATCATCCACCAGCAAAAGTTTTTTATTGTTGATATTATCAAGATTCTTATTCAGGATCTCTGCTTTTTCCTGCTTTTCTGCGCCCTTGCTGTAATGCTTTATCTGTATTGAATAAAGCTTTTCGATATTCAGAAAATCACAAAGAAAACGGGCCGGAGGAAAACCTCCCCTTGCAATGGCAACAATAGCATCAAAGGAATGTGATGAATGAGTTATAATATCCGCCAGGTTTTTGCAAAGCTTATACGTTTCCTCATAGGATACCAGTTGTGCTGTAAATTCTTTTTTATCGGGATCCATAATAAAATTTAAGTTCGATTGCTTAGAAATGATGTCTTTTGTTTTTCAACAAAGCTGAATGAAGGAAGTTCATGAGCACAGGATCTGAAGGCAACTAATGTTAATCTGTTATCCTGGTGTTGCTCTGTAAATTAATAATTTCTAATTTTCAATACATGAAAAAAATGAATTTACCCGAATTTCTGATTGGCAAAAACCAACATCTTAGTATTGAGAAATTCAGGAAAATGGATTATCTGTCAGTTGATAAGCTTAAAATTTCATTGAACTGATGATGGAAAATGCGGGACTACATCTTGCACGTATAGCGTGGCTGGTGCAATGCCTGAGCCTGGAAATGCACTAACCGGGACAGGAACAGGAAATAATGGAGGAGGTGGCCTGGCAGATGCAGGAAGGCTGGCAGGCTTGGGATGTAAAGTGACATTACATATTCACAAATTTTCACTACATATATCCAATTCCAATTTATCAACGCAAAGTTTTTTCAACCAGACCGGCTGCTATTGAATTGGCTGCTGAACCAATAGCCTGCAGACTGGAAATCCGATAACGAAATGCAGGTTTCTAATGATAAAGATAAAATTGAATACATCCTGTTTCCTTAAACATAAAATCAATACTCTCGCAGCAAGCTGACGAGGCATACTAAAAGAAAGTATTAATTATTTCGCACCAGGTTATGGAGAAACAGGATTTCTAAAATCAGCTATTTCTATTTAATGCAGGGTTCCCGGACGGAATACTGAAATAAAATGTACTCCCCTTTCCCGGTGCAGATTCAAGATGCATTTGTCCACCCAGCATTTCTACATATGCCCTGGATATACTCAGACCCAGACCCGCCCCTTCATATTCACCAATAGCGTTTAATTCTGCCTGACGAAAACGTTCAAATATTTTTTCCTGAAAATCTTCTGAGATACCAATTCCGGTATCGGAGACAAAAAAGCGAAAGTTTTGATCTCTGTCTGTAGTATAACCAAATTCTATTTTTCCTGAATTTGTAAACTTGATGGCATTTCTGATTAAATTACTGATTATCTGATTCAGTTTTACACCATCGGTTTTTATAACAGCCTCAGAAGCCGGAAGAGATTTTTCTGCTTTAATAACCAATCCTTTTTCCCTGACTTCGGCTTCAAATAAAAGATATAAATCATCGATGAGTTCATTAACAAATACATCTTCAATATTAATTTCTATATGGCCTGCTTCGATTTTCGCAATATCAAGTAAATCATTGATGATAATTAACATGCGCTTCCCACTTCTCTGAATTAATTCAATATAAACTTCTTTCTTTTCACCCGTAAGGTCTGGTTTATTGAGCAGACTTGCAAAACCAAGGATTCCATTCATAGGAGTGCGGATCTCGTGACTCATATTGGCCAGAAATGCAGACTTTAACCTGTCACTCTCCTCGGCTTTTTCTTTAGCCTCCTCAAGTTCAGCATTAATAGCATGCAATTCCTGGTTTTTCTCATTGAGCTCTTCATTGAGAGTTTCATATTCTTCATTTTGAGCTGCTATCTCTTCATTCCTAATTTTCAGCTCTTTATTCAAACTGAAAAGTTTTTGTTCAATTATCTTTCGTTCGGTGATATCTTCTCCGGAAGATAACGTGCCCGTGACAATGTTTTCATCATCTTTCAGAACGGTATTATGCCAGAGGATGGTCTTTCGCTCCCCGGATTTGGTAATCACTGAATTTTCTATTCTGCTGACCGTACTGACACCTCCCAAAATCAGTTTCTTAAAGTTTGTTTTCACCTTTAGAGTATCTTCTTCCGGCACACAGGTTGAAAACCAGTTTTTTCCGGTTAGCTCACCACTTCTGTAGCCAAGTAACTTATATCCGCTATCATTAAGGAGGGTAATTCTCCCCTCTGTATCAAGTGAAATAATTATCTCCGCGGCAATATTCAAATAGTTTTCAGCCTTTTCCTTGCTCTTTTTTAAATCTTCCCGTGCTTTGATGCGTTGAGTAATATCCCGGATAAGTCCGATATAACCGACAACATGACCTTCCTTGTCTTCCAGATAAAACACATTGGTTTCTCCCGGAAAAACAGAACCATCTTTCTTTTTGTAATGAACTGTAAATAAGAAGTCTTTTGCCTCTCCTGCGTATTCTTTCAGAGCATTACCCATCTTAGAATATTCATCCTCATTTTTATAAAACATTCCAATTGTACTGTTCCTGATTTCCTCAAATGAATACCCGAACATTTCACAAAAAGCCGGATTACACTCTATAACATTTCTGTCTGAATCGGCAACCAGTATAGCATCCTGGATGGAGGTAAAAAGATTTTTATACTTCTTCTGACTTGCAAAAAGAGCTTTTTCTGCTTTTTTACGCACTCTGATTTCATCCTGAAGTTCCCGGGTACGTATATTCACACGTTTTTGTAATGTTCGGGACCACACAAAAAAAGCAATTAGAAATAGCAATGCAGGAATCATTATAAAGGCAGTATATCTCAGAAAATCCCTGATTGTGAACTCCGGCTTTTCATAAATCCCCAGCCAACGGGAATAAATCTCATGATATTTCCCGGCAGCTTTAACGGCGGTAAGGCCTTCACTGAACTTTGACAACATTTCATTATTGCCTTCAGCAACACCAACGCAATATTCCGCAGAGTAAACAGGGTCCTTGCCTGCTTTTATATTATCCCACTTATTCATTTCCATATAGTAATGAAATAAAACCCTCGAAACCAAAGCGTAATCATAATCACCTTCAGACAAAAGACGGATTGCTTCCTCCTGTGAAGAGACAGGAACTAATTCTTCTTCCAGGCCTGCCTGAATAGCCTGTTCATGCATCAGATCTTTTGTTTGCACCAAAACAGATTTTCCCTGTAATTCCATTATATTACGAGGTATGGGTGTTTCTTTACGGGTGGCAATAACATAACTTATGCTGGTATGGGCAGGGGTCATATCAAAAACCGAATCACGCCCATGGGAATATAACAAGCCCTGAACAGCATCTATTCGACCCTCTTTCAGATCATCCTGGATTTTTGGCCATGGGCCAAGTTTAATATTTATTATAATGTTCAGTTCTTCTGCAATGGCATGCATCAGATCGACATTAAACCCGGAGGGATTGCCATTCTCATCCAAAAACTCATAGGGCGGAAAATTGAAATCCCCGCCAACAATGATCCGTTTGCTTTTTCTGTTAACCGATTCCAGAGGTGCAAACCATTTAACCTGCAATCTGCGGTAGGTTCCTTTCGTATTAGTTATAGCCAAACCCTCATTAAGCAAGCTAAGCAGGTGTGAATTCCCTTCTGCTACCGCAAAAGAAAATTTCTGTTCATAGAGCTGCTGAGGTACTCCAATTATCCTGAGATTGTTAAGCCGGTTTTGTTTAATTAACTGAAGAGCCAATAAGCGTTGTATGAGCACGGCATCATACTGCCCTTCGGAAAGTTCAGTTAAAGCCTGGTTAAAAGTACTCCGTGGTATTATATCCGCTCCGGTATTATTTCGGTGCAAAAATTCCTCCACATTATCTCCCTTCATCACAGCTACTTTTTTCTCCTTCAGGTCATCAATGGATTGAATTGCAGCTTCATCATCCCTCACAATAATTGCTCCCCGCATAGTAATGTAAGGTATGGTGAAGTCGTAGATATCTTCACGTTTCTGAGTCCTTCCGACCAAAGGAAGAGCATCGAGTTCACCACGGGCTAACTCATCTTTCAGCCGGTGCCAGAGTCCTGTCCGGAACTCAACAAAAAAACCCATTTCTTCGGCAGCAGCCCTGAAGAGTTCAATGGAAAACCCATCAGCCCTTCCTCCTTCATTTATGAAGCAAAAGGGCGGATAATCAATCTCACAGCCAACCAAAAGTGTATCGGCAAAGACATTTTCATTATTATCATTCCCAGATCCAAGAGCGTTCGAATAAAACCCGGAGCCAATTAGCAAAATCAGAAAAACTGCAGCTGTTATTTTTTTATAATCTCTCATTTTCCGGATTTATTTCCTGAAAAGAAATACAAAATTTAATACTTTAAGACTACTAAGCTGTGTTATTCGTAAAAATGTATAATACAACATAAATATTTTTATATCAACACAATACTAATATGTATGAAAAAAACTAATTTATTTCATTTTTTACGAATAATACAGGCTAAAGAACGTACATTTTTTTTAATGTGCAAAATGTGAAGAAAGATGGAGAGACAAATATTTCTCACTGTCAGAAGTGGTATTTCGCGAAGTCACGCTTAATATTAATCCTGAATGAGTATTTTGGACATTATGGACAGACACTAATTATACATTTTGTATTATACTAAAAGTTTTATACCTTTGGTAATATGAAAGAAAATCCTTTTCCCATAACGAGTTATAAGGGACCAGAATATTTTTGTAACAGGCAGGAAGAAACTTCTCTGTTAAAGGAAGCTTTACAGAACGGAAGGAATATTACCCTCTTTTCTCCCAGGAGGATGGGAAAAACGGGTTTAATTCATCATCTTTTCCATAATTTAAAGGATGAGAATTGCAATACTGTCTATACAGATATTTTTGGTACAGAGGATCTAAACGGGTTCATCAACAGGCTGGCAAATGCTGTTCTTTCAGCAATTTCCGGTAAAAAGGAAAATATTATTACCAGAACCCTGGAGATTTTCGGGAGATTGCGTCCGCAAATTTCCTATAATGAACTTAGTGGAATGCCACAGGTCTCTTTCGCTTTGCAAAATGAGGCAGAAAAACAGGCCACATTAAATGAAATATTTACCATACTTGAACAACAAAAGCTGTTGAATTTTATTGCGATCGATGAATTTCAGCAAATATCCCGTTACCCGGAAACGAACACAGAGCAGTTGCTTCGCTCTTATATCCAGCATTTAAAAAACACTTACTTCATATTTTCCGGCAGCCAGCGCCATTTACTGACTCCTATGTTTTCAGATCCTAAACGGGCTTTTTATCAGAGTAGCAGCTTCCTGTCCCTGGGTAAACTGGATTTTCAAGTCTACAAAAGCTTCATAAAGGCTCAGTTTGAACAGAATAATCAAAAAATAAAGGATGAAAATGTTGATTTCATTCTTGAGTGGACAAAGTCCTATACCTTTTACACACAGTATCTGTGTAACAGGGTCTTCTCCAAACGACAGAAGTTGATTACGGATGATCTCATCCGCAATTGCATAGAGGAAATATTTACTGAGCGTGAAACGGTATTTTATAACTACCGGAATTTACTCTCCCACCATCAGTATCGCCTTTTATCGGCTGTAGCTCTGGAAAAACAGGTGAGTGAACCAACCGGACAGGCTTTTATGAAAAAATTTGATCTAAGCAATGCTTCGACCGTAAGGAAAAGCCTTAAAGCGTTAATAAATAAAGAAATGATATATGAAATTCCGGGGGAAGAGAAAGCTAGCTACCAGGTATATGACGTTTTTCTGTTACAATGGTTCCGCTGGAAAAGAGGGTTAGGGTGATTTTTCCTCCCCCGAACGTAGCGACTCCTCCATCAAAAACCTCCCCAAAATTTGAAATAACCCCATTAAGCTCGTAATTTGTACCAGGAAAAGTGAAATAAAAATTCCCAAGCCATGAAAAAAAACATAACCCGCAGAAAATTCGTCAGGACCAGTCTCGCAGCAACAGCAGGTATTGCACTGGCATCAGCCACCGACTTACATAAATTCAGGAATCCTTATGACCCTAAAGGCTTACCCACCCGACCCCTCGGTAAAACAGGCCTGCATGTTCCCCTGCTTGGCTTCGGTTGTGGCAGCCGCTGGATGGCATTACAGGACGATGACAAGGCACTTCAAATCCTGGAACATGCCCTCAATAATGGCATATATTATTGGGATACTGCTGCAAACTACGGAAATGAAATGATATCAAGTGAAGAACGGGTAGGCAGACTCCTGAAAGATAAACGAGAAGAGGTTATCCTAGTAAGTAAAACTCACGAACGCGAAGCAGACCGGGCAAAAGAATGTATTGAAAGGAGCCTCGAACGCCTGCAGACCGATTACATTGATATTATGCATGTTCACGGTATCAAAAACGTAGAAGATGCCGAAAGTCTTGGAAATAAAGGAAAGGTACTGGAAGTATTGCATGATTATCGCGACCAGGGGATTATCAAACATATAGGCTTTACCGGACACTCCTCTGCAGAGGGCATGAAAAGAGCCGCCATGCTCTACGATTTTGAGGTAATGATGATCGCCATGAACCACCAGGTAAAAAGTGGAAAAGAACAATTCGAGGAACATGCCGTTCCTTATGCAGCAAAAAAAGGCATGGGTGTGGTAGCCATGAAGGTTATCCGTCCCCGCGAAACCGTTCAGGGCATTGATCCCGCTATGTTATTGAGATATTCCCTCAGTCTGGATAACATCAGCATAGCAAACATTGGTACGGACAGCATGGAAGTCCTGAACGAGAATCTGAAAGTAGTCCGTGATTTTAAACCTCTTAATAATAACCAGATGCAGGAAATCGAAGCTGCGCTCGATCCATTTATAAGGCACAAAGACCTGGAGTGGATGCAGCCGGGGTATGTGGATGGGATAGTTGGAGTGGGGCATTTGGGGTAGGGGTGATGGTTTATGGGTTTAATCGTTTATCGTTTATCGTTTATGGGTTTATGGGTTGATGGGTTGATGGGTTGATGGGTTTATGGGTTGATGGGTTGATGGGTTGATGGGTTGATGGGTT